>JBKHKF010000067.1:0-10144 GCA_046537745.1 Anaerolineales bacterium
ATTCTAATGCGTGCAGTGCGCAGGGGCAAGGAGAGTGTTGAGTTAAGAGTATAGAGTCCAGAGTTCAGAGTGTCTTGCTCATTTGAAAACAAAAAGTTGTCCTCAAAAGATCCATTCCTGACTCTTAACTCTAGACTCTACACTCTTAACTGCCCCTTCCCTAGCCCTCTTTCTCCCGACTCCCCGCATCCATCACCGCCACCGCCGCCACATGCACAATATCCTCGACGTCGTCGCCAGTCTGCAAGACGTGGACCGGGGCGCCGGTGCCCAGCAAGATTGGGCCGATGGCGCGGGCATCCCCCAGCCGATCGAGCAGCTTGTAGGCCACATTGGCCGCCTCCAGGGAGGGGAAAATCAGCACGTTGGCGTCCCGCACCTGGCTGAACGGATACCGCTCCTCGATGAGCGATTCGACCACCGCCGTGTCCGCCTGCATCTCACCGTCCACCGTCAGTTCCGGGCTGCGTTCGCGCAGCAGCTCCACGGCCCGACGGACTTTGTTGGATCTGGGATGACGGGTGCTGCCGAAGTTGGAGAAGGAGAGCATCGCCACCCGGGGTTCCAGCTCCAACTGGCGGGCGTAATCAGCGCCCAGCAGCGCGATCTCCACCAGCTCCTCTGCTGTCGGCTCGATGTTGACCGTCGCGTCGCTGAACAGATAAACGCGATCGTTGACAATCATGATGTAGACGCCGGCGACCAGGTTGGTGTGGGAGTGAGTGTGAAGGATCTGCAGCGCGGGGCGGATCACCTCAGGGTAGTCGTAGGTCAGACCGGCGATGTAGGCGTCAGCATCACCCTCGTGCACCATCATCGGGCCAAAGATGTTCGGCTGCACGATCAACCGGCAGGCCTGAGCCTTGGTCATGCCTTTTCGCCTTCGGAGCTCGTAGTAAGCCTCGGCATAGGCTGAGGACTTTTCAGCCTGTCGTGGGTCAAGAACATCCACTTCGAAGGTCAGGCCGAGATCCTCCATCCGCTTCTGCACTCTCACTTGCTGGCCAAGCAAAACGGGGGTCCCGATCTTCTCCTCGACCACCCGCGCGGCCGCTCGAATGATCTTGTCCTCCTCACCCTCGCCGAAGACGATGCGCTTCGGCGCCTGGCGGGCCTTGTTGATGATGAATTGACGCACGCGCTCACCCTGGCCCTGGCGCAGGGCGAGTTCATCGCGGTATTTCTCGAGGTCAATCTCCTGGCGGGCGACGCCAGTCTCCATCGCAGCCCCGGCCACCGCCGGTGCTTCCCACAGCAGGACCCGAGGGTCGAAGGCCTTCGGGATGATGTAGTCGGGGCCGAACTTCAGCCGCTCCAGGTCGTAGGCATGGAGCACGCTGTCTGGCACGTCCTCCTTGGTTAAATCCGCCAGCGCTCTGGAGGCAGCCACCTTCATCTCCTCGTTGATAGCCGAAGCCCGCACGTCCAAGGCGCCGCGGAAGATGAAGGGGAAGCCAAGTACGTTGTTGATTTGATTGGGATAATCGCTTCGCCCGGTGGCCACGATGGCATCCGGCCGGGTCTCTTTAGCCAGTTCGTATTTGATTTCGGGATCGGGGTTGGCCATGGCAAAGATCAGCGGCTTGTCGGCCATGGTCTTGACCATCTCTGCGGTCAGCACATCCGCCACCGAGAGACCGTAAAATACATCGGCTCCTTGAACCGCATCGGCCAGACTGCGGGCCTCCGTCTCCACCGCGAAGGCCTCCTTATATTCGTTCATGCCCTCGCCGCGTCCTTGATAGATGACGCCGCGGCTGTCCACCAGCGTGATGTGCTCGCGCTTGACGCCGAGCCTGACGGCCAGGTTGCTGCATGAGATGGCCGAGGCGCCCGCGCCGGAGACCACCACCCGTATATCACGGATGTCCTTTTCAACCAACTCGAGCCCATTCAGGAGGGCGGCGCCTGTGATGATGGCTGTGCCATGCTGGTCATCGTGGAAGACCGGAATGGGGAGACGCTCCTTAAGCGTCCGCTCGATATAAAAGCACTCGGGCGCCTTGATGTCCTCGAGGTTGATCCCCCCGAAGGTCGGAGCAATGGCTGCTACGACTTCGATGATGGCATCCGGATCCGTCTCATCGACCTCGATATCGAAGACGTCGATGTCAGCGAAAGCCTTGAACAAGACACCCTTGCCCTCCATGACGGGTTTGGATGCCAGCGGCCCGCGGTCGCCCAGGCCAAGGATGGCGGTGCCGTTTGAGATCACCGCAACCAAGTTGCCCTTGGAGGTGTACTCATATGCCGACAGCGGGTCCTTTTCGATCTCCAGCACAGGCTGAGCAACGCCCGGCGTGTACGCCAAGGAAAGATCCCGCTGGCTGACCAGGGGTTTCGTCGGTTGTATGGCAACCTTTCCGGCCGGCGGCCGACGGTGATATTCAAGCGCTTCTTCGCGAGTTATGGACATGGGGGTCGCTCCCTTCGAAGTCTGTCAAATTGGGCGGCAGGCTGAAATCCTGCCGCGGGCCTGTTTGGATGCAGAGATATCGTCGCGCAGTCCTGTCGGCTTGACAAAGGTCAGGTGTCACGCTTTTCCGTCAATAAACTTCATGCTTGCTTGGAAAGAAAATAGTGGCTTAAATAGAACACCCCCGAGCCTGAGGGGGGCAGTCCCGGGGGCGGTCGAAACATTGCTCTTGCGAGCAAGTGACGACACTTTCCATCATACCGCAGCCGGCACAGGCTTCAATAGCACGAGGGTCCTAAAAAAAAATCTCTCAGAAGATACATGGTGCGATTGGCTCGGCCATTCTATAATCCATTAGGCTTATGTACGAACTAATTTGGATCCGATTTGAAACGGTAGCCGACACTTCCCGTTCTTATTGTTGAGAACTAAGACCCGCTCCGGTTTCAATACCAGATAGAAGGTTTCACCTTTTGACACAGATGATTTTGGAAAAGCTCAGTGACTGACCGAATGCCGGCGATTCGAATCGCGGTTAGCTACGGTGTCGTCAGCGTTTTGTGGATTCTATTCTCCGATAATTTCATCAGCATCCTCACGGACGACCCGGATTTGCTTTCCACGCTTCAAACCTACAAGGGTCTGGGATTTGTGCTCGTGACAACGCTTGGCATTTACAGCTTGGCGCTATCCCAAACACGGGAGATCCTAAACCGCCAGCGGCAGGCTGATCGACACGCGGCTATTCAAGAAGCGCTCGCCTCGTTAGGCCAGGATGCGCTTTCAGCGAAAAAACTGGACGAGCTTTACCGGCGCGCGCTCAGCTGTGTCGCGGACACACTTGATGTGGACGTTGTGAAGCTCACAAGGCTGGATCCTGATACCAGCGACGCGACGGTTATTGGCGGTCGTGGCTGGGATCGCCACGACACTTCAGAGATTACAGTTCCCACCGGGCGAGATTCACTGGCAAAGTTTGTTCTGCATTCTGAGAGACCTGTCCACATATTGAAACTGAGCTCGGAGGATCGCTTCCAGGTCCCAGAACATCTATTGGAGGAGGGGATTGTCAGCAGCTTGCTTGTGTCCTTCACGAACCCTGAGCTTAAGGGCATCCTTGGCGTTCATCACCGGAGCCGCCGGCCCTTCGACCGTGCCGAGGAAAATTTTCTGGTAACAGCGGCCAACATCATTGCCCAGGCCATCGAGAACCGGGAAGCAGAGGCGGATATACGTCTTCAATCCGAGCTGCTGGACTCCGTCGGGCAGGCTGTCATCGCCACCGATCCTGAAGGCAAAGTTTTCTACTGGAATCCAGCGGCTGAGACCATCTTCGGTTGGTCGGCGGATGAAGCCATTGGAAGCAACGTAGTAGATCTGACACCAGGCTTAGGGCAGGACACCCGCGCCGCCGAAATTATGCAGCAGATGCAGGCTGGAAGCTCCTGGGAGGGCGAGTTCCGGTTGAGACGGAAGGATGGCAGCGAGTTTGTCGCTCTGGTGCGCAACAACGTGATCAGAAACGACCATCACGAGATCACGGCGGTCGTCGGCATCACCACCGATATCACAAGAATTAAGGAAGCCCAGCTCGATCTTCAGCGGACCACCGAGCGGCTTCAGCTTCTTCACAAGGTAGACCAGCGGATCCTGGCAGCCCAAGACATTGAGGGGATCGCTTCCTTTGTGCTGGAATCTTTGAATGAGATAGTTGCATTCGACATGGGGAGCATCGTAGTGTTCGAGCGGGATGCTAAGTTTGCCCGGGCAATTGCGTCCGTTGGAGACGCGAATCCCCTTCCTGCGGGCAGGCGCGTGGATGTTCGTGAACTCGGCCTTTCTTCAATGGAAGAAGCAGATGCACGGGCGTTCAGGTACTCGCCGAACATGGATCTAATGGATTCGCCTGATGGGGTTCCGGTTGAACTCATGCAAGCGGGTATGCGGTCGAGTCTGGTGATCAGACTTCGGATCAGTGGTGAGGCCATTGGAGCGATAAGGCTTTCCACCAGGCAGGTCGATGGCTTTTCCAAGAATGCCATTAATACATGCCAGCAGGTGGCAGATAGTTTTGCTGTCGGGCTGCAAAGTGCGGAACTGTTGGCCACAGAACGAAGACGAGCGGAGGAGCTCGAGGCGCTCCAGCGGAGCAGCCTGGCGATCACTTCTGAGCTCGAACTGGATGATTTACTTGAAAACGCCGCCTCAGTGGCTCACGATCTTTTTGAATGTGATAGCTCGTTGATCTATCTGCTCGAAGGGGATCGGCTCGATTACGCAGCGGGACGATGGAACCCGGAGATTTATGATGAGCCGTACACGGAACCCAGGCCGAACGGCGTCTCGTATAAAGTTGCTCGCTCTGGCGATCCGGAGCTGATCCCATCGGTCAAGGGTCACACCTTTTTTGCTCAGGATTTCCCCGAGTGGAACGGCGCTTTGGCCAGTCACCCTTTGAGATTTCGGGGTAAAGTGCTCGGGGTGCTGAACCTGGGCTTCAACCGAGCGCGACATTTCAGCCCGACAGATGAGCTGGTGATCGAGCTGCTCACCGATATGGCGGCGGCTGCGATCCACAACGCCCGGCAGTATCAGGACCTCTCCAGAAAAAGAGCCGAAACCGAGGCGCTGTTTCGTGTCAGTCAGCGCCTGGCAGGCGAGTACCAACTTCAGGATGTGCTCGACGCGATCGTTTATTCCGTGATCGAAGCCATTGAGGGTGCAGAAGCTTCCTCGCTATGGCTGATCGATCAGCAGGCTACCATGCTCAAGCCCCAAGCGTGGTATGGACACAGTGACAGCAAGATGGAGGATCTACTCATTGAGCGCGGCCAATCCGCTGTGGGAAACACGGTGGAGCAGGGCTTACCGCTGATGATCGCGGATACCTCGGATTCGGAGCAGTTCGAACCCGTTGGCGAAGAGGCTCTCGATGCCATAAAGTCACTGATTGGCGTGCCTATTTGGGTTGGGCGAGAAGTAATTGGTGCCCTCTTTGCGGACAGCCTCAGCAAGAAATCTGCCTTCAGCCAGGAAGATTTCAGGCTGCTGGATTTGTTGGCGGGCCAGGCAGCCACGGTAATTCAGCGCGCCCGGCTCTTTGATCAGGTTCAGGCCAGCCGGGAAAATCTCCAACAGCTCTCACGTAAGCTGGTTCTGGTGCAGGAGGAAGAGCGCCGCAGCCTGGCCAGAGAGCTGCATGACGAACTGGGGCAGCTAGCGACGGGATTGAAGCTTTCGCTGGAGATGAGCCAGGATCAGATAACACAAGGTGAGACCCCCGAGCTCGCCACCTCCATTGATCTCGTGGAGGAACTGCTGACCGAAGTGCGAGATCTCTCGTTGCAGCTCAGGCCAAGCATGCTCGATGATTTGGGATTGCTTCCAACGCTTATTTGGCTGGTGGATCGCTCGAAATCGCATATGAATCTCGATGTCCATCTCAGTCATCGAGATATTGAAGACCGACGGTTCGACAGCGAAATTGAGACAACAGCCTACAGGGTGGCCCAAGAATCCCTGACGAATGTAGCCCGGCACGCACAGGTATTGGAGGCATGGCTCGAGATCTGGATCGAGGACCGGGCGCTGGTGCTGCAGATTCTCGACGAAGGCGTTGGATTCAATCCGCAGGAGATCAAGGAGATGCGTTCGGCCACCGGGCTTTCGGGCATGACGGAAAGAGCCCAGCTGCTCGGAGGTGAATTGAGCATCGATTCGGAACCGGGCGAGGGTACGGTCATTCGTCTGAAACTTCCGCTGAAAGGTCATCTGGAACGGCGCCGGGCGAACAGGTAGGAGGGGGCAATGATCAAGATTGTGTTGGCTGAGGATCACAATGTGGTTCGTCAGGGGCTTGAAGCACTCCTCGCCAGAGAACCCGACTTTCATGTCGCGGCGCAAGCCTCGGATGGGAGAGGGGCGATCGAAGCTGTCCAGCAGGAAAAGCCGGATGTGCTCATTCTGGATTGGATGCTGCCCAAGCTGAGTGGACTGGAAGTGCTCCGACGGGTAAGCGCCATGGAGTACAAGGCGAAAGTGATCGTACTGTCCATGCACGCGGATGAAAGCTATGTGCTTGAGGCTTTTCGCCATGGCGCGGTTGGGTACGTCATGAAGGACGCCAGCGCGAGGCATCTGGTTCAGGCCATCCACACCTGCCTGGAAGGCGAGCGTTACCTTTGCCCGCCGCTCTCAGAAAGGCTTCTGGAAGAGTATCAGGAGAAGATCTCAACCGATCAGCTGGAGCCATATGAGATCTTAACGGAGCGCGAGCGCGAAGTGCTTCAGCTTGTCGCTGAAGGCAACACAAACAACGAAATTGCTGAGATGCTTTCCATCAGCGCCCGTACCGTTGAGTCCCACCGGGCCAACCTCATGCGCAAACTCAATCTGGATTCCACCGCCGATGTGACAAAATATGCCCTTCGCCGGGGCCTGATTTCCCTCGAATAACTCCCCAATCTCGCTCCTTACAATCCGCTATCAAGCTCCTTGTGGTGGAAGAAATCCGTATTCTTACGGATAGACTGAACATGCCGGTTAGCCTATCGTTGCACCATACCCGGCCGTGGGCAGGTATTCAGCGGAGGCAAGCATGGATCGTCTTTCGGTTTTGCTCGTAGATGACAACCCAACCTTTCAGCGGATCACTTCACAATTTCTGGCGAAGTATCCGCAGTTTGAGCTGATTGGGTGGGCTAAGAACGGATCCCAGGCCATCGATATGGCCCGTGCGGAACAGCCGGATGTGGTGCTGCTGGACCTGGGAATGCCCGATATCAGCGGGCTCGAAGTGCTCCCCATTCTGCGTTCTCTATTGTCCACATCGGTCATCATCGTGCTCACACTGCTGGAGGCCGGTAGCTACCGAACGGTCGCCCTCAAATCGGGCGCCGATGGTTTTCTCTCGAAATCTGAGGTAAACAGCGAATTGCCGGGAACCATCATGGCCATCGCTGAGGGGAAGGGACTCAAGTTTGAAGCCGTCTGAGTTCTATCCGATTACATTATGAATAGTCAACGATACAGCAAGCCACAGTTGTTCATCTCACAACCGCTGTTCGCTATTCTCCTGGTGGTGTTCGTCTCCAGCTGCGCGCTGCCTGGCGGCGCCGTTCAGGAGCTTCAGGCCATTGATGTCCAGCTGAACTGGTATCACTTTGCTCCCTTCGCCGGCTTTTATGCGGCCGACCACGAGGGTCTCTACCAGGACCAGGGTTTGCGCGTAACATTTCATGAGGCAGGCCCCCAGGATGATTACATCACGCCGGTCGTCGAAGGACGCGCGGATTTCGGAGTCGCTTTGGCAGATGCGCTGATGGAGGCTCAGGCTGAGGGGGCACCTTTGGTGGCGGTGGCGGCCATCCTTCAGCACAGTCCAGTGGTCCTCGTGTCGAAGCCGCAGGTGCAGATAAGGACTCTTTCGGATCTGGCCGGCAAGACCATTCGAATCACCAACCAGACGGAGCCGATTGTAGAAGCCCTACTGCATCAGTATGGCGTGCCGATGGAGGCAGTGGAGTTTGTCAACCTTCCTTCCAGCCTGGATGAATTTGAAAGCGGCAGCGCAGAGGTCTGGACGGTCTATAGCAATTCCTTCCCTGTACAACTCGCCCAGGAGGGGTATGAGCTTAACTCCCTCTTCCCGGATGATTTTCAGGTCCATTTCTATGGCGATGTGCTCTTCACGCATGAGAGAACCGTCGAGGCGCAGCCCGAACTCGTCGCCAGTTTTGTTCAAGCCACGTTCGCAGGCTACCGCATTGTGATTGAGGACGAAGAGAATGTGGGGCTGCTGGTAACAGAGTATGCGCCGGAGGCAAACAGCGCCCTGGAGCTTGAAAAATGGCGGGGAACGATGCCACTGATGCTGCCGGGTCGGAAGGCTATGGGCTGGATCGAACCGGACCGATGGGAGCAGATGCGGCAGGTGTTGGCGCGTCACGGGGATTGGGACGGGGCTCAAATCCCCGCAGGAGGCTTCACCAATCAATTTGTTGAAAATGGGCAGATCCCGGAGTCGGCGATTCGATGAAGCTCCGTACACGGCTGACTCTTGGGTTTTTGCTTCTATCACTCGTCTCTATGGCGGCGGTGGGTTTTCTTGCATTCAAGATGGGGCAGGAACAAATTCTCAACAATACGCTCCAGCGGCTCGATGTGACCAATGAGCTGACTGAAGATGAATTCAGCCGGTGGATGACAGGTGGATTGAGCACGCTTGAGTCCATCGCACAACGGCCTCTGGTTGTTGACCTCAGTCGGGAAATCAGCGTACGGATTGATGACAATGCGAACGAGGCCGCCGATCAACTTCGCGATGTGCATATGCAGCCTCGACTCCAGGAGGCAGAGTTTGAAACCCTTTTCCTGCTGGATCCGGACAGCGGCCAAATCCTTGTTTCAACCAATATGGAGGACGAAGGGCTATTCCGGGAGCAAGAACCTTTCTTCCAGCAGGGACGCATGGCGGGCACCATTCAAGCGATTTACTTCTCGCTGACAGAACAACGCCCGCGCATGACGGCAGCTGTACCCATCAAGACGGAGACAGGCGAACTCGTCGGGGTATTGGCGGGTCATCTGAACCTGGAAGAGATGGCCAGAATTTTCTCCCCACCTGGCTCGGATCGACAGACGGAGGAAACCTATCTCGTCAACCGCCAGGGCATGGCGATCAGCGAATTGCTGAACCAGCAGGATGCGGTACTGGAAACCTGGATTCTCACGTCTGGAGTAGAGAGCTGCATGCGTGGTGATAGCATCCTGCGAGAATCGATCGACTATCGGGGAGCCGCCGTGTTGGGTTCCTATAAATGGCTTCCTGAGTATGATCTTTGCCTCGTCACCGAGATAGATCAGGCTGAAGCGCTGGAGCCCATCCAGCAATACCGGTCTTCGGTGATCGGGTTCGGCCTTGGCGCCGCTGCCTTCTTCTCCTTATTGGGCTTCATTTATACGGGCACGCTGGCAGCACCCGTCATCAAGATGCGGGACGTGGCCAGGCGCTATCGGCGGGGGGAACTCGGTGCTCGCATGGCCATTCCCAGCACGGATGAGTACGCGGCCCTTGCCCATGAATTCAACCGGATGGCAGCCGAGCTCCAAATGGACTTCGATGAATTGGAGCGACGCTATCAATCGCTCTTCGAATCGGTGCCCGTGGGGTTGTATCAGTCAACCTTCGACGGGGAGTTTCGGGAGGTGAATTCGACCCTGGCCGAGATCCTCGACTTCGAAAACCGGGAAGAGATGCTTGCCACTTCGGCGCCGGTGTTTTTTGCGAATACTTCCGACCGCGATCGTTGGTTGGAAGAACTGAAACAGAAGAACGAGGTGGTAGGTTTCGAACTCGAAATCAAGCGCAAAGACGGTGAGCGGATCTGGTTGCGCCACGATGCCCACCTTACGCAGGATTCGGAGGGCAACACCATCATCGAAGGCGCCGTGATGGACATCACGGCGCGCCATCGCATAGCCGCTGAGCTGCGTGCCAGCGAGGCGCGCTTCCGCTCGGTGGTTCAAAACTCCCAGGATTTAATCAGCATTCTGGACGCGGAAGGAAATTACATCTACATCAGCCCTTCGATGAAGGGGATTTTTGGGCATGAACCGGAGGAGTTGTTGCATACCAATGCCTTTGCCCTCGTGCATCCCGAGGATGTAGCGGAGGTTGAGGCTACCTTTGCCGAGCTTCTGGGTAAACCCGGTTCGACGCTTAATGCC
>JBKHKF010000068.1:0-10073 GCA_046537745.1 Anaerolineales bacterium
GTGATGATGAGCGCCAGCAATCCAGTGAGCATGCTGGTTCGATGTTCGTGTCCACGCAGAACGTAGAGCAAACCGATCAGGATCACGATCAAGGAGCCGCCTAATCGGGACCCGACGATCATGGTGAAGGAGGTGCTTGGGCTGATGGCGCCGACGTCGAAAAGAGTCAGCGCGACGGCTGCGATGGGGGAGCCGCTCAAGACAAAATAGGACGAAATCCAGCCGAAGCCGAGTCCCCGCAAGGGGTCATCCAGGGTGAGCATATCCCGGAAGAATGGGACCAGCCCACGGGCACCGGCTTTCATGAATTCAAGCGCGAAAAGGAAAAGCAGCAGCGTCAGTAGGAAGAGAGCGGCCTTGAACCAGTTCACCTCGCCCCACGGCAGGATACTGCGCAGGTGGTGCTGGCTGTGGGTTTGCGCGGGATCAGGGTTATCCGCTGTGCTTGCCGGGGTTTTTGCACCAGACATCATCTTAATTAAATGGTATCTGACTAATTTCGCAATTTCCATCTCTAAGCTGCAAACGGGATTGTGGCCTGATTTTCGAATTTGATTGACGAGGCGTAAGGGGAGGGCTATATTAAACAGCATGGTTGAATATACAGAAGAAGAACTTGATCTCACCTTTTCGGCGTTGTCCAATCCAACCCGGCGCAATCTCATGGAGCAGCTGGCTCGCGGGGAAACTACCATTTCCGATCTGGCCCGTCCCTACGACATGACCTTCGCTGCCGTCTCCAAACACCTGAAGGTCTTGGAGGCCGCCGGTCTTGTTCAACGACGGGTGGAGGGTCGAGAACATCACTTGTCTTTAAAGCCGGGTCAGCTGGCTGCGGCTGTGGATTGGCTGACGCATTTCAAGGTTTTTTGGGAGGATAGCTTTGAGGCCCTGGAGAAATTGATCGACCAGGATCCCGACGATGCATGAGCAGAGCCTTCACTTCCGCCGTCTGCTGCAGGCGCCCCAGGCAAAAGTCTTTTCGCTGTGGACCGAGCCCGCTTCCATCGAACGTTGGTTCGGCGGATTCGACACTCATGTCGAGCGCGTGGAGCTGGATTTGCGAGAAGGGGGCCAATATCGCATTGAGTTTGAGACGGAAGAGGGGATCTCCGAAGTCTCAGGGAAGTTTCTCCTGGTGGAGCCTCCATCTCGTCTTTCATACACATGGGTGCTGAATTCCCAGCAGGGTGTCTTGCCGGCCACTACGGTCGAGGTTGAATTCAGGGCTCAGGGCCAGGAAACGCTGGTGGTGCTTAATCATGGTCCGTTTCCTCAAGACGAAGTCAAAGCCCTTCACAGCCAAGGCTGGCAGGCCTGTTTTGCCGCCATTCAATCCTTGATCTCACAAGTTTGAGTTCAAATTTCGCGAAGCTCTTGACGAACCTCTTTATCTCGTATAATATTCAACTAAGCGGTTGAATATAAAGGGAAGGGATGGTGGATGATGGCGGACATACTGCTCATGGTGCCGATGGCGGCGGATCCAAAGTCGGTGTATCGCGCGCTCACAACGCGAGAAGGTTTGGCGTCGTGGTGGACAGAGGATGTGGAGGCTGAGCCTGAGGTCGGCGCTGTCAACGAGTTCCGATTTGAGGGTGGCCAGGTTGTAATGCGGATGAAGGTTGCTGAGCTTGCGCCGCCGGAGAGGGTGGTGTGGGAAGTTCAGATCCCGGCGCCGCCTGAGTGGGGCAGTACCAAAGTGACCTACGACATCAAGCCAACAGAGGAAGGTGTTCACCTGTTGTTCGGTCACCGGGGATGGGCTTCGACGGAGGGATCATTCCCGGCCATCAATTACAACTGGGCCTATTATCTGACCAGCCTTAAGGAGTACGTGGAAGAAGGGGCGGGTTTTCCCCACGAGGCTTAGCCTGCCGTAAATCTGCTGTGGGAGACTCGTTGCGGTTGAGTCCTGATAGACCCGATGAGGGAATGGGTGTGGGATAATGGTCAACCGTGATGAGCCTCCATACACCCTACAAATATCTCTCCCTGCTGCTGGCGGCGGTCCTGCTGCTGGTGGGCTGCGGCGCACCGGATTCGACGCCGAATCTGCCTCCGAAGGCCACGCCATCGCCTACACATTTCCAGGTCGATGAGCCGACTGCCACTCCCGCTGCAATCTCCGCCTGGCGATCGCCGGCGCTGCCACCTGAGCTGGCTGAATCCGCCGAGGCCCTCCAGGAACTCAACGGTCAGAGAATAGAATGGGTCGATCGAGCCGAGGCAGCGGAGCTCCGTTTTGAGCCGGCAGCCCAACAACCGTTGTCCGTATGGGTGTATGCAGCCGCGGTTCCCTTCGCTACTGTCACTGATGGTCTCTCGCTCGAAGACCTATCCAGTTCCTTCAGTGGGACTGGGCCAAGGCCAATGGTGGCTGAGCATTCAACCTTGCAGGCATGGGCTTCCAGGTGGGGGCAGCCGGGGGTTGAGGCGCAGCTCCCCGAGCAGTGGTTTGATTCTGCGGCGAAGGAGGACGTGGAGGCTGTGGCGCTGCTCGAATTCGATCAGCTGGGCCGACAATGGAAGGTGCTTCGGGTGGAGGATCAGTCGCCCTTTGACCCTGATTTCAACGCATCCAGTTATCCGTTAACGGTGACATTCGGCGTCAGCGGTCCGTCCGAGCTGCAGCAGGCTGCCGCGCAGGCTGTGGATTGGCCGCCCACCAACCGGGATGACCAACAGCTGACCTCGCTGGCCATCACCGGCGTCACTGCGCTCACTCGGGCCACGGCCTGGGCCATCCAGCGACAGGGGGTGGATTGGGCGGTGGAGTCCGTCGCGCCGGTGCTATCCAGCGCCGATATCACCCACATCAGCCACGAGGTGTCCTTCACACCGGCGTGCCCGCCGGTCAATCCCTCGCGGGATGTTATGCGTTTCTGCGCTCAGCCGGAGCAGATTGAAGTGCTGGCAGCCATCGGCACCGACGTTGTGGAGCTGACCGGCAACCACGTGATGGATTATGGGTCCGAGGCGCTGCTCACCACGTTGGATCTGTACCAGCAGCAGGAGTGGGCTGTCTTCGGCGGAGGCCGCAATCTAATGGAGGCTGAGGAACCCGCGATCCTTGAGCATAACGGGCATCGATTCGCCTTCCTCGGATGCAACAGCGCCGGCCCGAATTTTGCCTGGGCGACCTCGGAGCAGCCCGGGGCTCGGCCGTGCGATTTTGAAGTCTTCTATCAGCAAATCCGCGATTTGAAGGACAAGGGATATCTGCCGGTGGTCACATTCCAGTGGGCTGAATCCTACCGCGACTGGCCTTTACCCCAACAGGCGGAGGCTTTCCGGCAAGCCGCAGCCGCCGGTGCGGTCATCGTCAGTGGAAGCCAGGCTCACCGGCCGCAAGGTTTTGAATTCACCGATCAGGGCTTCATTCACTTCGGCCTGGGAAACCTGTTTTTCGATCAAATGTGGTCGTTGGAAACACGCCAGGAATTTATCGACCTGTACCACTTCTACCAGGGGGAGCTTATCAGCATCGAACTGACCACCTGGATGCTGGACGATTACGCCAGGGTTCGTCCGATGACGGAGGAAGAGCGGGCCGGCTTCCTGGAGGCGATGTTTGAAACGAGCGGATATTAAGGGAAAACCGGGGAGCTAGGCTGCTCCCCGGCGGTCGGTGGTTCTGGCTTTTATGCCAGCTCCAGATCGGCTCGGTCTTTCAGGACCCCACGCAGTTTATCCTGAGAATTGGTGGCGGCAGTTTCAATATCTCGAAGTGTCTCCAGCCAACCGGCTATAGCCTCCTCATCTTTGGCGGTCTGGGCATTAATCCGAACGTTGAGCGCCGCCGAGCGGACTGCCGCCAGCGCCAGTTGACCGCCGGCAGCCGCATCGGTGATGGCGTTGGCGTTCCCCTGCTCCGCCACAGTCACGGCCAGCTCAAGAACGCGGTTGGCGTCCTTTGCCACTTCCAGCGGCACCTCGGCCGCCTTATGGATGGCTTGTTCCATCGCTTCTGCGCGCGCTTGCTTTTCCTTTTCGGTCCCTTTGGGCATGCGCAGGGCCACCATGAAAGCCTCGAAGGCAGCCGCATCGCGCGGCACCGCGCCGCTGAGCCGTTCACGAAGCTGCTCGGCTTCCTGAACCGCCGCTTTCATATCCTCCTGGACATCGGCGTACTTGTCCTTGCCAAGCGTCAGCCGGCCGACCATTGCCACCAGCGCGGCCCCGGCGGCGCCGCCGTGAGCGGCTGCTGAACCGCCGCCAGGCGTCGGCGAGCCTTCCGCCAACTGATCGAGGAAGGACCCCGACTCCTGGTCCGTGCCCATTTCTTCATACAGTCTGGTTTCAAGGATCTGCTCGGGCTCAAATTGGTCGAGCTGGAGATACCAGCGGGCTGCTTCAATCAGCGATTCTTGAGGCGCAAGTCCCACCAGCTCCGCGTGATGAACGGCGACGCCATAACGCGTCGCCTCGCGCCGGATCAGTTCGGTGACCCGGGCGATGGGTGTGCGCCGGTAGTTGGTCAGATTCATCGAAACTTGGGCCCGCCCATCCACTTCCAGCCCGATAGATTTCACATAGCGGAGCCCGCCAGAGGAATGGCGAATTGCGCGGGCAATCTTGTTGGCGATATCCACGTCATCTGTTGTCAAATAGACGTTATAGGCGATCAACGGCGCGCGTGCGCCAATCACCACCGCACCGGCTGGGCCCAATTCTGCTGGCCCATAATCGGGCTTGCGTGAATCAACGGTGCCGATCTCCTCTTTGAGCTTTTCATACTCACCTTTGCGGATCTTCTCAAGATTCTTGCGCTCGGGGATCACCGCAGCTTCTTCGTACAGATAGACCGGCAAGCCCAGTTCTTGGGCGACCTGCTGACTCAATTTCTTGGCGAGCTCGACACAATCCTCCATGGACACGCCCTGGATGGGGACAAAGGGAACAACGTCAGCGGCCCCGATTCGGGGATGCTCTCCTTCGTGCTGGTTTAGGTCGATCAATTCGGCGGCCTTGCTGATGCCGGCGAAGGCTGCGCGTCTGGCGGCCTCGGGCGGTGCGACAAAGGTGATGACGGTGCGGTTGTGATCATGGTCGCTGTGTTGATCCAGGATGTGAACGGAGGGGATGGATAGGATGGCTTCTTCAATCTGGCCGACGATCTCGGGACGACGGCCCTCGGAGAAATTGGGGATGCATTCCACAAGTTGCTGGGGCATGAACACTTCCTTTGCTTGACGGACTCATTTGATTATATGCATAACACATTGCTGGCGGCGACAAAGAAAAAGCCCGCCGAAGCGGGCATGGGAAAGCACTGTATATGTGGCTTGGCGCCCGGCCCTTAGTCGGCGGCTTGTTCCTCCAATGCCTCAGCAGACAGGATTTCAATCTTCTTCCGGCCAATTTCAATCCAGCCCCGCTCTTTGAATTCATTCAGGGTTTGGGTGGTGGTTTCGCGGTAGGTCCCGAGCATCTCGGCCAGGTCTTGATGAGTGAAACCCTTGACACTGTTGCGACCGTTTTCGAGGCGTGAGAGTTTTAGCAACAGGTCCGCCAGGCGCGAGGGGATGCTTCGAAAAGCGAAGGCTTCCATTTTCTCTTCGGCTTGTTCAAGCCGCTGGGCCATGGCTTCCATGAAACGAATGGCAACCTGGGGCTTATTCTTGAGAATCCGCTCAACATCGACCCGGCTCATCACGCAGATTAGGCATTCGTCGATGGATTCCGCAAAGGTGTTGTGCATGCCCTGACCGACGATGGACATCTCACCGAAGATGGCGCCCGGCTCCAGCACGGCCACCACCAGTTTCTTGCCTTCCGGGGAGAGGCGGTAAAGCTGAACTCGTCCTTTCTTCAGCAGGAAGAGCACCTCACCCGTCTCCTCCGGCGCGTAAAAGACGCGTCCAGGGGCCGTGGTGGTCATGGTGGTCTGTCGATCCATCTCCTCAACCTCAGCCTCAGAGAGGTCTTGAAAGATATCGATTTTCGACAGCGCTTGAAGCTTCAGGTTATTCATCGTCCCCAGCCTTTTTTATAAGGATACTTGTTCTTGATTAACTAATTCTTTCAATTCCGCCACTAAGGACTCCCCATCCGGGTTCCCCAAGGAATGGGTCTCGCCATTGATCAGGTAAGTTGGCACGGCGAAGACCTTCTCCGGCCGATGAACATCCGATCTGGATAGATCAAGGATGGAGACGTTAACCTCCGGTACCTGCTCTTGCACCATCTCAGCGATGTCAAAAGCCGGTTGGCAGTTGGCGCATTCATTTTCAACATAGATTTCTAAATTAATCATAATTATCATCTCCTTGCCCAACAATACCAAACGAGCGCGTTATCTTGAGTAATCGCGGTTACAGGCACACCAACAGTACCGGATATTAACTGTTGTGAGAGCTATTGTAAGAGGCTTGTAATCAGTTTGTGCTACCATGCCGACATCGGATATTGCAAGTAGACCTAGGGGCTTTCGAATGACCCACGACTCAAAATTGAAGTTGATATCGCTTGTGCTCTTTAGTGGATTGCTGATCAGCAGCTGCACATTGGGTGGAAGCAGCGAACCGGCCGAGATTCAGCCAAGCGCATCCCCCATCGATCCAGCAGAAGTCCAGCCGACCGCTCCACCGGCCACCCCGCAAGCGGAGCAGGCGACATCAATGACTGACGAAGGTGAGAGCCAGGCGACGCCGACCAGCACGATGGCTTCGCTGCCGGATCAAGGGCCAATTCCCACCGGTTCTTCCCAGCTCCGTGCGACGGATCCAGATTCGGTGAGTTTGGCTGACGGTGATCCAACCCTCGTCGAGTTCTTCGCCTTTTGGTGACCGACCTGCCAGCGATTGGCGCCCGTCGTGCACGGGCTCGAGGAGAAATGGGGCGATCATATTGACTTCGTCTATCTCGATATCGACGACAGCCGGACCCAGTCCTTCAAACGTCAGCTCGGCTATCAATACCAGCCCCATATCTTCCTGCTCGATGGTGAAGGAAACATTGTTGACCAGTGGGTGGGCCTGGTGGATGGGCAAACCCTGCAAGCCGCATTCCCGCAGGTGTTGAACCAGTAGGCTGTATGTGCTTCAGAATAACGCGGCCGCTCGATGGAGCGGCCGCGCTGGGTTAAGGGGGCGTCTACTGCTCTCATTCCCCCCGAAGTCGCGGGTACCAGTGGCGCAGCACCTCCGAGGCGGGCTTGCCGTGAATGGAGGCGGATTTGTCCTGCATCGCTGCCAGCGGATAATAGCGCCGGAGGGAAACGCCGGTGATGCGATCCCGTTCCACGACTTCCAGCAGCAGCGCGTTCAGGATATCTGACTGCGCTTCAAGGTCCACGGAGAACCGGTCATCCACAGCGGTGCCAGCGTCAAATGCGGCCGCGGGGTAGCATCCACCCTGCTGGCGCTCCGGGCAAGCCAGCGCTGCCGAATCGATCGACAGATACTCGATGCTCAAGCTGATGGGCATGTCCGCCGGCACGAGTGGCAGAATTTGCAGGTCCAGATAGCGTTCCACTTCCGCTTGCAGTTCGGAGATGGTGGGATCCGGGGTTTCACTGAGCGGCGCGTGCCAATAGATTTGGACGCTGTCGAACTGGCCGAGAAAATCAGGTGGGCTGGCCAGGCTTTCGGCCAGCTCGATTTCGTAGACCAACTCCCCAGCGAACTCCTGGCGCACCGCAGCAATCCACTCCGGCCAGCTGGATTCCGCTGGATTCCCTGGCCGGCCATCTGCCAGCTGACCATTCGGGAGGGACGGCCCAAGCTGAGATCCATTGATGATCATTCTCTGCGCGCCCATGTCTTGAGCGAGTTTGGCATGACTGATAAGGAATGATCGGAGTTGGTCATTCGTGGTGGTCCACCAGGCGGAATCCCGCGTTCCCTCCTGCCACCATTGGCTCAGGGTCCCTGTCCGGGTCATGAGCTCCGGCCGCACGCTCAGCGCTAGCCCGTGATTGGCGGCAGTCGAACTGAAGGCCAGCCAGTCCTGCCGGTATCGGCTGTGGGCAGGATCAAAGCGGATTAACGGTGTGCTGCTGGTCCCTTCCGCGATCCAGGTCGGCGTAACTGTCAGGTTGTTGCTGCCCAGCGCGGCAGCCTGTTCGATGGTGTGCCGATCGAAGGCGACCCAGCTGGGCCGATAGATGGGCGCCAGGTCGACGCCGACTTGCATCTCTGGTCGGCTCACAATTTCCGGCGTCGCCGCGCTGGGAGGATCCCCGGGCCCATCCCACCATGACCACTCCTCGATGGATCGCGGGAAGCTATTGCCTGGATCGATCTCGATGGTGTCGCTATGGGAGGCCTCGGCCCGTCCGCATTCCAGATTGCGGCATACCTGGTATTCCATTGACTGATCGAACGAAAGCGGTGACCAGAGACGGAACTGCCAGCCGTGATCGCCCACTTGAACCATAGGCAGAGGCTCGAATGGTGTGAAGGGATTGAGCTGCAAGCCCATGACTTCGTCGGCTGGAGTGTTCTCCGGCACATCCACCATGAGCGTGATCGGGTCGCCCGCCTCTCGCCAGCGCTCCACCTGATCCGACTGAATGGCGTCGGTCTCAGGAATGATGAGCTGGCGCGTGCGGAAAGCGCCGGCTGTATCCCGCTCCGCGTTCCAAATTCCATCGCCCAATGTGAACTTATAGCGAAGATCGGTCCCGGCGTACATCGTGGTCAGCAGCAGGTAAGAAGTCTCATCAACCTGGACCAGGGAGGGCGCCCGGATCGAACTGATCTCGACACCCCCCGGCAGCCCGGTGAAGACATCGCCCAGTTGACGCAGGTTTCCAACCATTCGGAGGGGTTGATCAGAGGGGGTGCCCGCCGGCACTGTCACCTGAAAGGTCATGGTGACGGCTTTGGCGGGATCGACGGTGAAATCCGCGGGTGTGGTCCCGCCGGAGGCGACGATCGCACCCTGCTGCATGGGCTGATACGCGCCATCGGGATGGTACGCCACCAGATTGTGCAGCCCCGCCGGCAGTCCTTCCAGTCGGAAACGGCCTAATCCATCGGTGAAGGTCTGTAGCCCTCCCGCGGTGACGACCATCTCGGGGACTGGCTCCCGGCTTCCACTGGCGAGGATTTGACCCACGATCCTGCCGGGGGGAGTCTCCGCCTGGGTGATGTTCCACCCGGCAACCTGGTCTGTGAACTGCATGGAGCTGGTGATATGGGCCACGCGGTAGCGGGTCGGTTCTCCGGCATAACTCGTCTCAACGATTTGGTTGGGCTGGGTCAACAGGTAGCGGTACCGCACAAGGCTGCCGGCCGGGATCGTGAGCGAGGCCTGCCATTGATTTTCTCCGGTTTGACTCATTTCATGGCGATCGCTGTGATAACCGACTCCGGTCACGGGGTCCACGATCTCGAGGCTGATCTCCGCATCTGCCGGCGTGCTGGCAGGTGCGTTCAGCGTAAACAAAACCTCTGCTGAGGGGATGGGGGTGTTGGCTGCGCCGGGCATCGGGGTGGGCCCTTGTACCAGGCTCCCCAGATCAACCGCGCCGCATGCAGTCAGCACAATGCCCGTGAGGACCAGACTCAGCCAGGTTTTCTTTATCATTGGTTTTTCACCACGCTTTCCATCATCTGCAAACAAAGATCGGCGTTCGGGATTTTGGAGGCCGGCAGCCTAATTTTCTCCCCATCGGTTCGGCTGATAATCACTTTGCCGGCGCGAAGATATGCCGAGCTTATCTGGGCCCAACGTGTCGTCTCGCCGCGATACTTCAGCCCAGCTGGTGCCAGCGTCAGGGGGCCGAAGCCCAGACTCTGACCCTGGTTGAAGGAGCTGGCAAGGGCGCGGTGCATTCGAGGATAAACTTTGGCTTTGATGGACTCGACCAGCTTCTCGAACTCCTCCAGTTCCCTGGTCAGCCGAATTTCATGTCCCTGTTGCGTGCGGATTTCCAACACTCTGGGTGAACCACTTTCGAGCAAGGGTAGGGAACCCCAGGATCCGTGTAAACGGAGGCTTGCGATTTCCTGCCAGGGGATTTCTCTTACTTTTCGCCCCCGGCGCAGCACAAGGCCGCTGGGGAAGAGAGACGCGCTCAGGTTTCGAGACCGCCAGGCCGAATACGCTCCCAGAATAAGGGC
>JBKHKF010000069.1:0-10009 GCA_046537745.1 Anaerolineales bacterium
GCTGCACACGGCACGGCGGGGGCTCTCTACGTCAACTCAATACGATATTGAAGGGCACGGCGCGCAAAGCTGTGCTTTTCCTTATTTAAGGGCTGGCGTTGCTCTTCGGTTCTTGCGCGGCAGGTGGACTTTAGGTACACTCATAGCGATCGACCGACATCCATGATGTTGAAAATGGTTGGAAGACGGTCGAAAATAGTTGAATATGAGTATGCTGCGCAGCAGATGAAGGGCGCGGCTCCATAAGTGCAAAAGATCTCATTAAAAGTGCGATTTGACTCCGCGATAGAACCTAGGATAGCTAGCGGAAGGTGACCAAGTAACAAAGGCCCCATAGAGGGGGTGTATACCTGCTGTTGGACTGGCTTTCTTTCAGCCAGACATGCAGCGTCATATCTGCATATCTCGTCGAGATCGATTTCTTAGACGCATGAGCCGCGGCCGGATACGGGTCGCGGCTTGTTGATTCGGTAGGGAGTCTGTCATCGCCGAGGGCAAGATCACCAATCTGAAGGTTCAGAAGCGGAATTCGGACCGCGTCAGCGTGTTCTTGGACGGTGAATTCGTTTTCGGATTGCCCAAACTCCTGGCGGCTCAGCTGGAAATCGGCCGGTACTTGACGGCTGCGGAAATCGAGGCGCTGCAACAGGAGGGGGCGGTGGAGGCGGCTCGGCAGCGAGCGCTCGGTCTGATCGCTCGTCGGCCGCGATCGGAAAAGGAATTGCGGCAGTACTTCGATCGTCGAGAGGTGCCAACCGTTATTCAGGACGTGGTTATCGAGCGTTTGGCGGAGGCGGAGCTGGTGGATGATTTCGCCTTTGCTGAATCTTGGGTCGAAAACCGAACCGAGTTTCGGCCCCGCGGCGAGATGGCGCTGAAAGCCGAGCTGCGCCAAAAGGGGGTCTCGCGAATGGCGATTGAAGATGCGCTGGTTGGCTTCGATGAGGAAGCGGCGGCGTTGAAGGCTGGTGAAAAAGCTCTTAGCCGATACCGGGACCTGGAATGGGAGGATTTTCGGCAGCGAGTTGGCGCGTACTTGGGGCGCCGTGGATTTCGTTTTGACATTATTTCATCGGTGGTCGACCGCCTATGGCGGCAGGTGGCCAAGGATGAAAGTGAGGGTGTTGAGTGAGTACATCGGGTGTTATTTTGACAGCGCTGCTGGCACTCCTTGTTGGTGGGCTGGCAGGTTATATGATACGGCAGTACTTGTTGAATCGGTTGCTCGAAGGAAAGCGAACCGAGGCGGAGCGAATTATCGATGAGGCCCGCGAAGAGGCCCGGGAGATCGAGATTAAAGCCCGGGATGACGCCCTGCGGATCCGCGATAGCGCGGAAACGGAGGCCTCCCGCCGACGTGAGGAGCTCTCGCGCGAGGATGAGCGGCTTCAGCGGCGGCGCGAAGAGTTGGATAAGCGTGTTGATCGGCTGGAAAAGCGCGAAGAAAATCTTCGCAGTATGCAGAGCTCCGTCGACAAACGTGCGAACGAAGTGGACGAGATGCATGAACAGGTGGTGCAGGAGCTTGAACGTGTGTCCCAGATGACGCAGGATCAGGCCAAAGAGCGCCTGCTGGCGGAGGTCGAGCGGGAGGCTCGCTCCGACATGCTCCGGATCACCCGGCAAATCGAAGCTGAGGCTGAGGCGGAAGGTGAGCGGCGCGCCCGTGAGCTGATCGCCGACGCGATTCAGCGGGTGGCCTCCGACCATGTATCTGAGATAACGGTCTCCGTGGTTCCGCTGCCCTCCGACGACATGAAGGGCCGGATCATCGGCCGCAACGGCCGCAACATCCGGGCTTTCGAATCCGAAGCTGGCGTGGATGTGATCGTGGACGACACGCCCGAAGCTGTGACCATCTCCTGCTTCGACTCGGTGCGGCGCGAGATCGCCAGGCGGGCGATGGAGCGTCTGGTGCTCGACGGCCGCATTCACCCGGCCCAGATCGAAAAAACGCTGGGGGAGGTCCGGCAGGAGGTCGATAAATTGATCATTGAAGAGGGGGAAGAGGCGGCCTACGAGGCCGGCGTACACGGCCTGCACCCCGAGATTGTCAAGAAGCTGGGGCGTCTAAAGTTCCGTACCTCCTATGGACAGAATCAGTTAGCCCACGCGGTGGAGACGGCTCAGCTGGCCGGCGTCATCGCCTCGGAGCTGGGTGCCGATGTGGATTCATCAAAGACCGGTGGTCTGCTGCATGATCTTGGCAAGGCGATGGACCACGAAGTAGAGGGGACCCATGCTGCTATCGGCGCCGAGTTCTGCCGCCGCCACGGTGTGAACGGGCATGTGATCAACATGATCGCCGCCCACCACCACGAGATCGAACAGGAATCCGTCGAAGCCGTCATTGTCGAGGCGGCCGACGCGATCAGCGGCGCCCGGCCCGGCGCCCGGCGCGAGAGCCTGGAGGATTACCTCAAGCGTGTGCGAGCGCTCGAGGAGACAGCCAACGACTTCAAAGGTGTGGTCGAGAGTTACGCGCTGCAAGCCGGCCGTGAGATCCGGGTCATTGTTAAGCCCGAGGACATCGATGATCTGGAGGCGACGAGGCTGGCGCGCAATATCGCCAAGAAGATCGAGGAGGGGATGCAATATCCTGGGCAGATCAAGGTGACGGTGATCCGGGAGACCCGGGCGGTGGATTACGCGAAATAACTTGCATCGGCCAGGGACGAGTTAAAGGTCAAGAGCCTAAATACTGTGTGAGCGGACAGCCTAAAGATATCAGCAAGGTTCCGAAAACCTCTGTAGCGGCACGATTTATCGTGCCGCTACGTTTATTTTGCTATGTGAGCGAGCTTAATTCCGTAAGGGCGCATTGCAAATGCGCCCTTACAACAAATAATCGCACGGGCGTGGCATAGCCTTCGGCAGCATGGCCGTTCAGACCCCTGCTAATCGCTGCCCGCTTTAAATTCAAATCTTAATACGTTGAATTATCCTGGGGAATAGGTCGACCGTACAGGAACCAATAATTCTCTCGCTCATACAGCGGCTTCAGGCGCGGATGCCAGATGAATCCGCCCTTCTGGAATATCCCGCGCAGGGCTCGATCCACCGCATGAACACGCTCCATCAGCTCCTCGAGTTCCTCGCCTTCGGAAAGGAATGTCTGCAGCCGCTCCAGGATCACGCGGTTGGTCACATCCTGCGCGTAGCTCTCGACGGCCCGGTTTGAAGCCCGAAGGTCATCCAGATAAGAGCTCCACAGATTGGCCCGCTGCTGGACTTCCGACCAGGCTTTCTTCTCCAAATTAGCCGGACGCTCCGACCGCTGCTCGTCAAACTGTTCGCTCAGCTCCTGGTATTGACTGATCTGCCTGGGTGACATGGCCTCCGCCTGCACCTGGAGTTCATCAAGCGCCAGCAGCATCTGGCCCAGGCTCATGCGGGGGAAAGGCGGACCGCTGCTCTTGGGCTGTTCGCCCAGGGGCCAGAATGTTTCGTTGGACAGCAGGTAGGATTTCAGCTCATCCATCATAAGCTGTGCGAATTCAAGATTGTATTCAATCGATTGCATCAGTTGCCCCTCTCCAGCGCCAGTTCAATCGCATCCAGCAGCTCGCCCCGCCTGGCCGGCTTGGTCAGATAATGGGAGGCGCCCAGATCTTTACCGGTTGCTTCGTCTTCGGGATTCTTGCGGGCGGTAAGGAATATGACGGGCGGAACCTGCGCATTGTTGGCTCGCAGCTGCTGAAGCACATCGAAGCCGGAGAGGTCCGGCATCATAATGTCCAACAGCACCACATCGAATTCCTCGGATTTGATCCTTTGAATCGCTGTGGCGCCGTCCAACGCTTGTTCCACCTGAAACCCGGCGGTTTCAAGTGTGAAGCGGATTAGTTCGACGGTGTCGGTCTCGTCATCCACGACGAGAATCCGGCCAGTGGGACGCATGGATTTTGCCACCTCACCCTTCATTGTAGCGATGGGTGAGCCGGGGCGCCAGCGCCAGCTAAAGCGCTAGCCGGAGCGGCGCTTCGATCATTGAGCGGAAGGCCTGCAGCCACTCGGCCGCCTCGGCGCCGTCGGTGATGCGGTGATCAGCAGACAGGGTTGCCTTGAGTCGCTGACCCACGGTCAGCTCGCCCGCCTCCACCACTGGCACCTCCTGTACGCTGCCGATAGCCAGAATGCCGGCCTCCGGCGGGTTGATGATGGCGACGAAGCTGTCCACATCGTACATCCCCAGATTGGAGACGGTGAAGGTGGACCCTTCCACGTCCTCGGATTTGACCTTGCCGGCACGGGCTCGTTCGGCCATATCCCTGGATTCCTGTGAGATCACGCTCAACGGTTTCTGATCCGCGTTCTTGACCACCACGGTCAACAGCCCGTTTTCCACCGCGACGGCCATGCCGACGTTAATTTCTCCGTGACGAACGATCTCGTCACCCTCGAGCGATGCGTTCAGATTCGGGAACTCCCGCAGCGCCAGGGCGGTTGCCTTGACGATGAAATCGTTGACCGAAAGCTTGACATCTTCTGGCAGCGCCTCGTTGGCCTGGCGTCGCATCTCCATCATGGGGGCGGCATCCAGATCGACCGTGACGTAGAAGTGCGGCAGCTGCTGCCTGGAGGTGGTCATGCGCTCGCCGATAGCCTTGCGCAGGCGGCTGACGGCGATGCGCTCTGTCTCGCGCGGCTCGCCTGTGGGAGTGTAGGCCGGCGCGGCCCGTGGCTCGGGCACGCCTTCTTCCAGGGCCTGCTCAACGTCGACCTTGACGATACGGCCGCCGGGGCCGCTGCCTGCCAGGCGCTGCAGGTCCACACCCTTCTCTTCGGCGATGCGGCGGGCCACCGGGGAGGCCTTGACCCCGCCCGGATAGCGTCCGTCGCCAGCTTCGGCGGGCTCAGCTTTCTTCTCGGCGGGCTCTTTCTCCGCTGCAGGTTCTTCTTCCGTGGCGCCCTCCGGCTCAGCTTCCTCTTCGGCTTCTTCGGCCTTGGCCGGCGCGCCGGTGAGGTCCTCAAGGTCGTATTCCTCCCCCTCCTCGCCCATGACAGCGATGGCCTCGCCGACAGGCACGGCCGTTCCCTCTTCGACGATGTGCTCGAGGATCACGCCGCTACTTTGGGCTTCCACTTCGACGGTGGCTTTATCGGTCTCGATTTCGGCCAGCACTTCACCGCGCTCGACCGATTGGCCTTCGCCGATGACCCAGCGCACCAAGGTGCCCTCGGCCATGTCGAAGCCGAGTTTGGGCATGTTGACGATTTCTGCCATTAGACTACGACCCCTTTCACCGCCTCGATGATGTCCTCGACCTGCGGCAGCGCCATCTGCTCGAGCTTACGGTTGTACGGCAGCGGCACTTCTCGCTGCGCCACCCGACGTATGGGCGCGTCGATGTAATCGAAGGCCTCTTCGTACAGCCGGGCGGCCACCTCGGCGCCGACGCCGTAGGAGCGCCATCCCTCCTCGACGCACACGGCCCGGTTGGTCTTTTTAAAGGATTCGATGACCGGCGCCATGTCCAGCGGCCGCAGGGTCCGCAGGTCCACTACCTCGGCCTCGATACCGTCCTTGGAAAGCTCCTCAGCGGCCTTGAGCGAATCCTGCAGCATCTTTGAGTAGGTGACGATGGTGGCATCGTCGCCCTCACGCTGCACTTTGCTCACCCCGATGGGTACGGTGAAATCCTCGTCCTCCGGAACCTCACCCTTTACCTGATACAGGGTGGCGTTTTCGATGAACATGATGGGGTCATCGCTGCGGATGGCTGACTTGAGCAGCCCCTTGGCATCGTACGGCGTGCCCGGGGCGACCACCTTCAACCCAGGGAAGTGGGCGAAAATCGCATCCGGGGTCTGTGAGTGGGTGGCTGCCAGCTGGCGGCCACCGCCCCCGACAGCCCGGATCACCACGGGAATGGTGAACTGCCCGCCGAACATAGTGCGCAGCTTGGCCGATTGGTTGACAATCTGGTCCATCGCCACGAATGCGAAATTGATGGTCATCAGTTCGGCGATGGGCCGCAACCCGACCATGGCCGCACCGTTGGCTGCGCCGACGATGACGGCCTCGGCGATAGGTGTGTCTCGCACTCGCTCCGGGCCGAAGTGGTCATAGAAACCTTTGGTGACGGCGTAGGTGCCGCCCCAAACACCGACCTCCTCGCCCATGATGAAGACGTTTTCGTCGCGTTCCATTTCCTCCCAGAGCGCCTGGGAGATTGCTTCTCGCATCGTTATCTGGGCCATTTTTCGTCCCTATACTCTTCTACGTACACGGTCGAGACCAGGTCTTCCCAGGTCGGTTCTTCGCTGTTCTCTGCGAACTCAACAGCCTCTTCAACCTCATCCTGGACCTGACGCTCGACATCGTTTAACGTCTTCTCTTCAAAAGCCTCTTCTTCCAGCAAATACTTGCGGAAGATGCCGATGGGATCGTCCTCCTCCCACTCACCGACCTCCTCCTTGGTCCGGTAGCGTTCCGGATCGCCCATGGAGTGGCCTTCGAAGCGGTAAGTGTCGATCTCCAGGAAGTAGGGCCCCTCCTTGCGCACTTGATCGAGCGCGTCGGAGACGGCCTCGTAAACGGTCATCACGTTCATGCCGTCAACCTGGCTGTGGGGCATGCCGTAGGCTTCCGCCTTCTGGTGGATCTCCTCGACGGCTGAGGCCCGCTTGACGGCGGTGCCCATGCCGTACTGGTTGTTCTCACAGATCCAAAGCACCGGCAGATCCCACACACCGGCCAGGTTCAATGCTTCGTGGAAAAATCCAATGTTGGTGGCGCCATCGCCGAACAGGCAAATGGTGACGCCTTCCTGGCCGCGGTACTGATCGGCCAGCCCCATGCCGGCCGCAAAGAGCAGGTGGGAGCCGACGATGGCGTGCCCACCCCAAAAGTTCTTCTCGGTGTCGGCCATGTGCATGGATCCGCCAAAGCCGAGTGAGGTGCCGGTTTTCTTGCCCAGCAGCTCGGCCATGACGGTTTTGGCGTCAATGCCGGCGGAAATGGCGACGCCGTGGTCCCGGTAGGCGGTGATTAACCGATCCTCCGGCTTGCGGGCGGCACCAACGCCGGTGCTGACGGCTTCCTGGCCGATGTACAGGTGCAGGAAACCCCCGATTTTGCCTTGCTGATAAAGCTCAGCCGCGCGTTCTTCGATGCGGCGGATGAGTACCATCTCGTGGTACATCCGCTGCAGTTCCTTCTTTTCCATCAACTTCTCCTTACATCAGGTGCCTGATGGGCGTCTCTAATGAAAACCCGAAGGGCTCCTGCGGGTTGCGGGGCGCACAAGGAAATCCCTCAAGCGAGGGACATTGGAATTATATCAAAGGCTTTCTTCGTTATTAGCTCAGAGCTCAGGGCGCCGAGCACAGATCTAAAGAAAGGGTAAGACAGGCGAAATCGCTGTGTCAGGGTATGAACCCCGGCGGGACTTTAAACTAGAAGCCCCTTCGGGTCTATGCCGTAGGGGGACATGGTAATGTGCCCAAATACTCCGTCAAAGTGCCCGGCACTTACCATAGGTTGACGATCGGCCGGTCGTTCCTACCGCCAACGGGGTAGCTCTTAACTCTAAACTGTTAACTCCCCTCGCGCATCCCCAAGGCCCTCAAGTCAAACTCGGCCAAGCCCAGCTCCATATCCCCGGTGATCGGGAGCGGGAGCACGAAATCGACGGTGCCGCCGGGCTCCAGGGGTCCCTCCAGCGGCAGCCAGCCAGCGGTGAGCAGGTCGCCGCCGGTGGCGCGCACCGCGCCGAAGACCGTCGGGCGCTGGACCGGGAACTCATGCGCGTTTCCCACCTGGCCGTTGATGAACAGTGTGCTGCCGACCTGCTCGAAGCTCGTCAGCTCCAACGGTAGATTCAGCGGAGGCCCGGCCTCCCAGGCGCTTGCTTCAAGGTGTGGCTCGACGCTTAAATCCTCGGGATCGACCGCCTCGGCCAAACGATCCAGCCGCGCACCAAAGGGCCGGGTCTCCTCAGGCGCCAGCGGGATGGGGCTGTTCACTTCGATGAGTTGATAGCCGCGGCCCGCCAGCTCGATCAACAGCAGCAATCGGGCCTGGCAGCTGTCGGATTCCTGGTTTTGCAGCCGGCCCGTCAGGAAGGGGTTGCCCTGGGGGTCGAGCTGGATCCCTGGCGCCAGTACCACTTCGACCTGACAATCATCACCGGTGGGATCGAGTTCAGTTCCGGCTGCCAGGACGGCAAGCTGTTCCAGTTCCACTTCGATTGGGAGGTCGGCCATCCAGGGATTGAGAGAATCAGGGCGAACTTGATTGGGGAACAGAAGCGTCTCCGGCAGGGCCGCCGGCAGGCCACCGCGGGTCGACACGATCGACATACCAAGCACCTCCATGGGCGATCGACCCGGCGCCTCGATGGTGCCGAGCACCCGGCTGCCGCCACCGACCATGGATTGGACGTTGTCGATCTCGACCACGAACTCCACGGGTTCCAGCTCGCTGAAAGCGTAGCTGAGGATGGAGGCGCGGGCATCGCCGGGTTGGCCTCCTTTATTAAGAGGGGCGATGAAATGGGCCTGACTGCCGGCCGCCAGGGCAGGCGGGATCGGCGTGACCTGTACCTGCCCCAGGCGTTCGCCGCTGGAATCCAGGAATTCGACCTCGACGATCACGTTTTGAACCGGTTCCTCGGATTCATTGGTCAGGCTTCCAGCAGCCAGGGTTCGCCCGTCGGGGCCAGCCAGCAGCCGCGGGCTGTCGATGGAGGCGGCCAGGGTGGGCGTCGGCGTCGGCAGCCGCCTGGTCGGCGTAGCGGAGGCGTCCGGCGCCAGAACAGGTGTGGGTGTGGTCGTCTGGCAGGCGACCAGCCCAAAAGTGGCAATGGAAAGCATGAGAGCCCGACGAAGCGCGACCATGGCCCCATGGTACCTGAAAGGTGGACCATGGGGCCATGGCATTTGGAGGAGAGAGAAGCGGTGGTCGTTAGCTCAGTTGGACCTCGGGCAGGTCGGCCGTGGCCGCCTGGATCTCCGCTTCGGGATAGTCGTAATGCTCCAGCTCGCCCTTAAGATAGCGGTCGTAGGAGGACAGGTCGAAATGGCCATGGCCGGACAGGTTGAAGCAGATCACCTTCTCTTCACCCGCCTCCTTGGCCGCCAGCGCTTCATCGATGGCTGTGCGCACCGCGTGGGCCGTCTCCGGCGCCACCAGGATGCCCTCGGCCTGGGCGAACTGCACCGCCGCCTCGAAGGCCTCGACCTGACCGACGGCGACGGCTTCGATGTCACCGTGATCGTAGAGGGCACAGATGTGGGGCGCCATGCCGTGGTAGCGCAGGCCGCCGGCGTGGATGCCGGCCGGCACGAAATTGTGACCCAGCGTGTGCATCTTGACGATGGGGGCCATTTCGGCGGTGTCACCGTAATCAAAGGCGTACAAGCCCTTGGTCAGGGTGGGGCAGGCGGTGGGCTCCACCGCGATGACCTTCGTGTCCAGCTCCCGATCGAACTTCTCACGCAGGAAGGGGAAGGCCAGCCCGGCGAAGTTGGAGCCGCCGCCGGTGCAGCCGATGATGGTGTCCGGGTACTCGCCGACCAGCTCGAACTGTTTGAGCGTCTCCTGGCCGATGATGGTCTGGTGCATCAGCACCGGACCCAGCACCGAGCCCAGCGAGTATTTGAACTCGCCCTGGGATGAGACGGCCGCCTCGACGGCCTCGGAGATGGCCACCCCCAACGAGCCAGGATGATCCGGATTCTCATTGAGCAGGCTCTCACCGAACTTGGTCTTTTTGGAGGGGCTTGCCGTCACCTCGGCTCCGTAGGTTTCCATGATGACCCGGCGGTAAGGTTTCTGATCGTAGGAGACTCGGACCATATAGACCTGGCAGGCCAGGTCAAAGAAATTGCAGGCGAAGGCCAGCGCCGAGCCCCACTGGCCTGCGCCGGTCTCGGTGGTGAAGCCCCTGGTGCCCTCTTCCTTGGCGTAGTAAGCCTGGGCGATGGCAGTGTTGGGCTTGTGGGAGCCGACGGGCGAGACCCCCTCGTACTTGTAGTAGATGTGCGCCGGCGTATCCAGCAC
>JBKHKF010000001.1:0-34828 GCA_046537745.1 Anaerolineales bacterium
GCCGTGCTCCTGGTCGTGCTGGCAGCTGGTTGGGGGCCGGCCTTTCTCTTGCCGGTGTTGTTCATCTGGGCACCACTGGTGATGCTGTCACGGGTTGCCCTAGGCCTCCACTTCCTTTCGGATATCGTGGCCGGCGCCTTGCTTGGGCTTCTTTTGGGAGGCGCAGCCATCGCCTTCATTCCGCCCCCCTTGTAGGAACAAAAAAGCCGGCCTGCGCGGCCGGCCTAAATATCTCAAGTATCATTCAAAAACTACTGACTCGGCACCGTCCAATCCGCACCCAGCACCACTTCAACATCCACGTCGTTGTCGGGTGTCGGCTGGCTGAGAATCTGGCTTTCGGATAGACCCATCAGCTCGCTCAGGTAGCGGGTGGTGTAGGGATTCCCCGTGTAGTCGATAATGATCGACTTGGCGTAATCGAGCCGGTTCGCGTTGGCGATCTCCACAACATTTAGGCCCTGCTCCTGCAGGTAGTCGGCGGTGGTCGTTGCTATGCCTTCGATACCCGCACCGTTAAGCACGGCTACCCGCGCATTCTCGAGTTGGGCTGCCTGTGAAGGCGAATCGGCCTGAATGGCCGGAGTGATAGCACTCGCTTCGGTGAAAATATCATCCCGGAGCAACCGGATCTTGTCAGGCAGCGGGCGCAGAACCTGGGCGCCCGTAGGAAGCGTCTCAAACTCCACCATATCTGGCGGCCCGATGATCCCCTTGTCGATGTTCTCCTGCGGGATTTCCAGTGCCAGGATGCCGAGCCGGAGCATTTGATCGAAGGTCAGATTGGTCCGCAGACCGCTCGAAGCTATATTGTAAAGCTCGGGCGCCCGGCGGATCAGCGAAGGTAGCATATCGACGCCGAGGATCCGATCGCGAATTGCCAAAGCTACCTGCTGCTGGCGCTGGGATCGATCGAAATCGCCGCCTTCGCTCTTGCGAGCCCGAGCGTAGGCCAGCGCTTCGGCACCGTTCAGGTGATGCGCCTTGGCTGTAAGAACCAGGCTGGTCCGTCCGATGGGTGATATCTTGATGTCCTCCTGAACCAGCACATCAATGCCACCGATCTCATCGATTATGTCCTCAAAAGTATGGAAATAGATTACGGCGTAGTAATCGATCGGGACACCCAGGACGTTTTCAACGGTATCCATGGCCAGGCCGGGGCCGCCGCCCGGCAAGTTATAGCTCTCACCCAGGAAATAGGCCGTGTTGATGCGGTTGTGCTCAAAACCAGGGATTTCAACCCACAGATCGCGCGGGATGGAGAGCATGCCGGCGGTGCGGGCCACCGGATCGATGGTCACCAGCATCATTGAGTCCGTGCGCGGCGGTCCTTCATCCTGCTCCCAGTCGCGGTAATCCAATCCCATCAACAGGATGGTTACGCGCTGGCTGCCATCCCAGGGTCGAGCTTCCTCTTCAATAATCTGCGGGTCCGGCGTTTCGCCAGGCTGGAGTGTTTGTTCAGGGTCCTGGGAGACTTGTCCCCCTGCGAAGCTGGGAAGGCCGCCGCTGTTCCAGGATGCGGCCAGGCCCTTGATCGTCGAGAAAACCAGGTAGGCAGAGAGGATGGCAGCCACAACAAAGGCGCCACCGATGATCCAAATGAGCCGATTCGTCAGGTTTCGGCTGCTGTCCTTACGATCTACACTCAAACGTATCTATTCCTTTTGATATTCTTCTCAAACGCGGCGAGATTATATCATGCCCTTTCCAGCTGTCTTGACAATTCTTCCCATTCCCGCAGGTGGTCTCGGAGTTCCCTCTCCATGGCCGCATATCGCTCGCCCAGGGCACGCAGTTCCTGGTGATCCTCCCCGCCATGCTCAATTTTGGCGGCCAGCGAAGCCATACTCCGTTCCAATTCACTCACCTTCTCTTCAATGTGCTCAAGTTGCTTTTCAATGCGCTTTCGGTTGCCTTTGCCCCGGCGCGGCTCAGGTTTTTTCTTCTCGACAATCTTGGCCTGCTGGGCTTGCTCCCATTGACGGCGCCAGGCAAGAAAATCCTGATACCCGCCCTCAATCCTGCGCAACTCTTCATGCTCCGGGTGCAAAAACCAAACCTGGCTGGCCAAGGCTTCTATTAAATAACGATCATGGGAAGCGAGCAAGATGGTGCCCGGAAAGGCCGCCAGGGCGCTTTGCAGGATCTCCTGAGATGTAAGATCAAGATGGTTGGTCGGCTCGTCCAAGATCAGGAAGTTGGCACCACGCTGCGTCAACTGAGCCAATGCCAGCCGGCCGCGTTCCCCCCCGGATAGATCGCCGACCAGCTTCTCGACTCCCTGACCGCCAAACAGGAACCGACCCAGAATATCCCGGGCTTCCGAAATCTTCATATCCGGGCTGGAGGCCAGCATGGATTCCAAAACCGTGTCTCCTGGTTTCAGCCCTTCGTGCGCCTGGGCGAAATAGCCTAACGAAACATTTACACCCCAGGTCACCTCACCATCGAGCGGCGCTACTTCTCCGATGAGAGTCTTAAGGAAAGTCGATTTGCCAGCGCCGTTCGGACCGATCAAAGCCGCGCATTCCGCCCGGTGCAGCCGCAGGTCTGGCGCCTGGAAGAGTGGCCGCTCATGACCCACGACAAGATCATGAGTTTCCAACGCAACCTGGCCCGCTTGATCTTCGGCCTCAAATTCAATGGAAACCTGGCGCCTACCCGCCAATGGGTCCAGCGCTTCCTCCTCCAGGAACCGCTCGAGCCGGGTCCGTCGGCTTTGGGCCTGCTTTGTGTTCTGGCCGGCGATGTTCCGCCGAATAAAGTCCTTCTCCTTCTCTATCCGCTCTTGCTGCTTCTGGAAAACCTTCTGATGCCGTGCTCGGCGCTCAACCCGCTGCTGCCGGTAGGCAGTGTAATTGCCTTGGTAGCTTTCAAGGCCGCGCTGGTTCAGTTCCCAAACCATATCCACTGTGCGATTGAGGAAATATCGATCGTGCGAAACGATAAGCGCGGCGCCGGACCACTCGTTGAGCCATCCCTCCAGCCAGGTGACGGCCTCAATATCCAGGTGATTTGTCGGCTCGTCCAGAACCAGGAGATCCGGGTTTTCAAGCAGGAGGCGAGCCAAGTTGGCTCGGGTTTGTTCCCCGCCGGATAAGGTCCGAATACGTTGCTCAAATTGCTCCTCATCAAAACCCAGGCCCCGTAGCACCCGCTGAGCCTCGGCCCGATAAGTGTAGCCTCCGGCCAGCTCAAACTCCTCCTGCAATTGACCGTAGCGGGCCATAGCTTCTTCAGCCTGCCGTTGATCCGCCATGGAGTGCTCGAGCTCGTTCAGCCTCTGCTCCATTTGCTGGAGTTCCGCAAATGCTGTCAGACAGAATTGCTCAAGCGCCAGGTCGAGCATTTCCGACCAGCCCTGCTCCAGGCGGAGCTCCTGGGGCAAAAAGCCAATGGATAATCCTTTCGCCTGATGGCGTTTGCCTCTGTCAGGCGGTTCCAACCCAGCCAGCACACGAAGCAGGGTGCTCTTGCCCACACCGTTGGCGCCAACCAGCGCGATGCGCGCGCCGTGCGGCACGCTGACCGATACGTCAGCGAATACATCTTGCGCTCCGTAGGCTTTCGCCAGCTGATTAGCTTGAATAAGTGACATGGGATCCAGCGGATTATAACGCGCGTGACCATCGCCGGCCTGCACTCTTTCACTTTTGTGCAGCATCGGCTGGACTATAATGGCGGCAACATTTCGAACCACGGAGCGCAATGCCAAATCAATCGCCATCAAATTATGGAAGCCTGATGATCTCAGCGCTGATCCTGGCTGGTATCGGCTGGCTCGGGTTGCTGTTGGTGATGACAGCAACCCTGCCCACAGTCGGACCGCGCTGGTTGTTTTTCTTCCTTTGGACTCTGGCGCTCACGGGCACCTCGCTTCCTTTCATCTGGTTGCTCAATCGCCGCTTCTCCTCACACAGGCTGCCCCAGACCATCCTGCTCAGAGAAGCCTTGCTGGTGGGACTTTACGGCGGGCTCTGCGCCTGGCTCCAAATTAACCGGAGCCTGACCCTCCCACTGGCATTGCTGTTGGCCACCGGCCTGATCGCTATTGAGTGGCTGCTGCGCAGCTTCGATCAAACCGCCGGCAGGCTGAGTCGATGAGCTACCGCGACCTCCCCGCCACCGATCACCTGCTCCAACTGCCCGGGGGCCAATCGCTCATCGCCGAATACGGTCGAGAACGGACTCTTGCCTCGCTCCGGCGGGCATTGGATCAGGCCCGCCACCGCATCGGCCAGGGAGGTGAAGCACCAACCGCATCGGAAATCATCGCCTCCGCCGAAAACGATCTTTCCCGGCTGCTCGAGCCCAGCCTCAAGCCCGTCGTGAACGCCACCGGTGTCATCCTACACACCAATCTGGGTCGCGCCCCGCTCAGCCAACAGGCCCTGGATGCAATCAAGCAGGTGGCGACGCACTACAGCAACCTGGAATTCGACCTCGAATCCGGCCAGCGTGGCAAGCGGGAGCAGCACGCTGAGGAGATGCTGGTCGAGCTGACCGGAGCCGAAGCTGCGTTGATCGTGAATAACAACGCCGCCGCAGTTCTGTTGGCCTTGACCGCCCTCGCCCAGGGCCTCGAGACTCTGATCTCCCGCACCCAGCTGATTGAAATTGGCGGCGGCTTCCGCATCCCCGAGGTGCTGGCTCAATCGGGCACAACCTTGGTTGAGGTTGGCACCACCAACCGCACCCACCTACGGGATTTCGAGGCCGCCCTCAGCGCCGATACTGGTGCCATCCTGCGGGCCCACCACTCCAATTTCCAGCTGGTTGGCTTCACCAGCGAACCTGAGCTGAGCGAACTTATCTCAATTTCCCAGAAGGCGAAGGTGCCGTTAATTGATGATTTAGGGTCAGGTGTGCTGCTCGACACAGCCGCCTATGGCCTGGCACATGAACCTATGGTGCAAGAATCCCTCCAGGCGGGCGCATCTTTGGTCACGTTTTCAGGTGACAAGCTGCTGGGAGGACCCCAGGCCGGGCTGATCGTCGGACGAGCGGAACTTGTGGGCCGGCTGCGGCAGCACCCGCTGGCACGCGCGGTCCGTCCGGACAAGCTCTGCCTGGCGGCCCTGAGCGCCACCTTGGATTCCTATCTCAGGGGACAAGCCGAAGACGATATTCCCATTTGGCGGATGATTTCGGCCAGCCCCGAGAAGGTACGCATCAGGGCTGAGCGATGGGTTCAGGAAAGCGGTTGGGGTGAGATTCAGCCGGGCGAATCCACTGTGGGCGGCGGCAGCCTGCCCGGCGAGAGCCTGCCAACATTCCTGTGGAGCTCCCCCGCTGAGCACCCGGACCGGCTTGCCGCCAGCCTTCGCCAGATGGAACTGCCGGTCATCGGCCGCGTAAACCAAGGCCAGCTTCTGCTCGACCCCCGAACGGTGCTTCCCGAGCAGGATGACTATGTGATCACCTCGATCCAAACGCTGAAGGAGATCTTATGAAATCAGATTTAGACCGGTTGATGAAGGAGCGAGAACTTGACGGTCTGTGGATCACCGGTTCTCCTGGCGATAACCCCTCCATGGATTACTTCATCGGCGATGCACATATCACCAGGGCCGACGTCATAAAAAAGCGTGGCCAGCCTGCAGTTCTTTACCATGGTCCTATGGAACGCGAGGAGGCCGAATCCACCGGGCTGAAAACGGAATTGGAAACCCCCAGCCGGTTAATGGCGGACCTGGAAGAAGCCCAGGGGGACGAGTTCTCTGCCGCCGCGATGCGCATTCAAAGAAATCTGGAAGCACAGGGGATCAGCGGCCGGGTCGCCGTCTACGGTCGCTGGGAAGCTGGCCGGACGCTGGCGGTGATCCGTCATCTTGAGGAACGCATGCCCAGCTGCCAGTTTGTGAACGACAGCGGCCCGGAGGGCGCGCTCCGCCAGGCCCGCCTGACCAAGGACGAAGGGGAAATCGAGAAGATCCGTCACATGGGCCGTGTCACCGTCGATGTAGTTGCCGGGATCGCTGAGTATCTACAAACCCGACCGGTGGTAAATGAAGTGCTTCAGAATGAATCAGGCGATCCATTGACGGTGGGTCAAGTTAAAAACCGCCTCCATCTGATGTTGGCCGAACGCGGCGCCGAATCGCCCAGCGGCCCGATATTCGCCCCGGGCCGGGAAGGCGCGCTTGGACACGGCACCGGCCTACCCGACCAACAGATCCGACTTGGCGAACCGATCGTTTTCGATCTTTACCCACGCGCCCGCGGCGGCGGCTACTATTATGATTTCACCCGGACCTGGTGCCTCGGCTATGCTCCAACCGAGGTAGGAGAGCTCTACGATCAAGTTCACCAGGTCTACCATCAGGTTTTCGATATGCTCGTGGCTGGCGCCTCTCCCCGGCAACTGCAGATTGAGGTCTGCCAACGTTTTGAAAACTTGGGTCACCCGACGCCGCTCAGCGACCCAAACACGCAGGTCGGCTATTTCCACGGGCTGGCCCACGGCCTTGGACTGGCAATCCACGAAGCGCCCATCTTCCGCCATTATGACAATCCGGCCGAAATGCCGCTGCAGCCCGGCATGGTTGTCACTTATGAGCCCGGCTTGTATTATCCTGAGCGAAGCATGGGAGTCCGTCTGGAGGACGCGGTCCTCATTGAGCCAGAGGGGGCACCAACCGTGCTGGCGGAGTATCCGCACGATCTTGTATTGCCGATGAAGTCAGCTTAAGCCCAATTCACTGAACTGAACGAGAAAGGCTTGGCGTGGAAAACACCCGCATCCTGGGCATTGAAACCTCCTGTGATGAGACGGCTGCTGCCGTTGTGGAAGACGGCCGTCGTATCGTCAGCCAGCTGGTTGCCTCCCAGGCTGACCTACACGCGCAGTACGGCGGGGTCTTCCCTGAGGTCGCCTCCCGGGCCCACATCGAGACGATCTTTCCTATCGTGAAAGACTGTCTGGATCAGGCTCATGTCGGACTGGAGGCCATTGACGCCATCGCGGTGACCCGCGGCCCCGGCCTGGCGGGCTCGCTTGTGGTAGGCCTGAATATGGCCAAAGGCCTGGCACTGGCTCACGGGCTGCCGCTGTTGGGCATCAACCACCTCGAAGCCCACCTGTATTCCATCTGGCTTGTGGAGGATGAGGAAGAGCCCGAGTTTCCAATGCTGGGCCTGATCGTTTCCGGCGGACATACCGAGTTAGTGCTGATGACGGATCATCTGTCCTACCAGCGGCTCGGCGGCACCCTGGATGACGCCGCCGGCGAGGCCTTCGATAAGGTGGCCCGGCTGCTCGGTCTTGGCTATCCGGGAGGGCCCGCTGTTCAAGAAGCTGCCCGGGAAGGGGATCCGAAAGCTTTTGAATTCCCACGCGCCTGGCTTGAAGGCACCTGGGATTTCTCCTTCAGCGGGGTGAAGACGGCTGTGCTGCGACAGGTGCGGGAGGAGCAGCCAGATTTAAAGGCGGGCGTGGACGCGCCGGCCGAGGGGCTCCCCATCGCCGACCTGGCGGCATCCTTCCAGGCGGCCGTGGTTGAAGTTCTGGTGGAAAAAACGCTGGCAGCAGCGCAGGAATTCGAAGCGAAAACAATCCTGGTCGCCGGCGGTGTATCCGCCAATCGGAGCTTGCGGGAAACCTTCGCGGAGGAAGCCGATCTACCGGTGCGGGTCCCGCCCATTGCACTCTGCACCGACAACGCCGCCATGATCGCGGCCGTCGGTCATCGGCGCTTGCTGACGGGCCAGCGGGACGCACTGGACATCGACGCGCTGCCCACCTGGCCGCTATCCGATCTAAATTAGATCAAACTATTCCCCCACATTTTTGGCACAAACGCACCGGGGCTGATTCAAGCGAATCCGCTGCGCCCCGCCCACCCGCACCTGCACCCGAGATCTTGCTCCCCAGTCATCATGCTGTGCCTGGCGGAACGGACCAATGTCCGCTCCCCACACTTGCACCTCCTAATCGAAGGACCCGCCGGTACCGGCGGGTCCTTTCGTCCATTTGCCACTGCACCATCCGCTCAGAGAAACTTCAGCAGCGAGGGAATCCTCTGGAAGGGGAGTTTGATCAGCAGTTCTGCTCAGCTTGCTTGATAACCGGCCGCACAGGTTGCGGAGAAGCCGATCGCAGGGATCCGGCCACGCCAACAGAGCTGGACTGCAATCGCAGCCCGACCTCCACCAGCCAGCCACCGAGCCTTAGCGACACCCATCGAGTCGCCTGCGCCAGGTAGGCTTCATTGACTTGAATTTGGCGTCGGTGCTGCTGCGCGGCAGCCGCCTCCATTAATTCCTTCCGCCGAGCTTCTGCCACTTGATAATCTTTCCAGGTTAACATCACTACCATCCTTTCCACCTTCCTCTGAAGGTGTTCGTCCAACCGGACCTCCGAGCAATACACCACTTCCGGTCCGCTCAACATTCAACGTTTAGATACTCGGCCAGGGCTTTCACCGTTTCCTTCGACTGCTCGGGATTCAAGCGATAGCATTTCGCCGAGTCACGCCTGCGCTCGAGCAAATAGCCGGTGGCCGTCAACTGACGCAGGTGGCGGGAGGCCGAGGATTGGCTCAATTCAATCGCCTCGATGATGTCCTGGGCGCACAACTCTTCCTTTGTCCGCAGCAAATCCAGGATATAAAGCCGGTTTTCATCGGCCAACGCATTCAGGCGAACCAGCAGCTGGGATCGGCTGAGAGCTTGAGACCGCAGGCTGGCCCCCTCCGGGATTCGAGCGCCGAAAGTCACCCAGAGCGTTTCATCCGTCAACAAGCTGACCGTGTACGGGCCAACGTGCGTCGAAGGCACGAAGACCACCCGCTCCGCTTCGGCCAGCAGCTCCATCTCATGCTCCTTCAATTCTTGGCCCGTCACCCAGCGGGCGATCTCAACGTTCGATCCCTCGGGCCAATCAATCTGGCCGAAGGCCCGTACACAATCCTGGAGCAGGGGCAGCGCTCGCTGCCAACCGGGCTCCAGATGACGCTCCCACATGAAGCGTAGATGCTCCATCACCTCCCGCTGCATCCGCGGAGGGTCGTTAATCCAGCGGTGGGCTTGTCGCTCGACTTCCTCATCGATATACATCGGAGCAAAACGCTCCTTGAGGTAGTCCAAATAACGGTCAAAATCGGCCAACAGCTCGTCAATCGCCACCGGATCCAGATCCTTATCCTCCGGTGCCATGCGTTCGTAATACTCGAGCAACGTTGTCACCCATGTGGTCGGATCCTGCTGCTCCAGATCCTCAAGGTAGGATGGGACGTCCGGGAAAGACTTCTTTGGCACCAAAGCGTAATAAACGCCGTTGATCACCTCATGGTTCTTCTGCCAGCGCTCGGCGCCCATAGCCTCAACCGTCCGCTCGATCCAGGGATCGAGCCCCGGCAGCTTTTCCACCCGATCCAGCATAAATAGGTCACTGAAGATCGCCTGGGCGGGCTCCAAGCTGACTCCTAGGGCTCTTATTTCAATGGGTTGAACCACCTGGTTGCTGGCGATAGGCATGGCGGCGACAATCCTCTCAGTTTATGCTATTACCCAATTTTCCGGGTTATGTGCATAATAGCAACACCTAGGATCATTGTCAAGAGGCAATTTTTTGGTAAGCCGGAGATTAAATGGACAAGGCCGCGGTGGGCCGCAACCTTGTGACGTTCGCTGTTGCCCTCAGACGGAATCGATCAACTCGGTCTCATAGGCCGGTCGAAGCTGGCCTGCTTCATCGCGCCAATGGGGGAGCCAGAGTACGCCGAAGAGTTCGACATGGATGTCCTTGTGGCGCGGGGTCAGCACCTCCTGCTTCAGCGTTTCCGCTTTCTCCACCCAATGCTCACTCAGTTCATCAAGCTCCTCCCCCATCTCCAATTCAAGCTCCTCCAAATCCTGCTGGAACTCGGCGATGACCTCCTGGGATTCATCAAGGTCGGCCTTGGCTTTCGTGGTCATCCGGCGTTTGGAAAGCGAGGAAGAGACCCGGCGGCGACTGCGTGAACCGCCCAGAAAACCGAGCAGATTCTCAGCGTGAGTGGCCCACTCCTCCATGCGGCGGGAGGAGAGATCGGCCATGTCCTCGGCCAGCTCCCGCTCCTCACGACTTATCTTATTCTTCAGGGAATCGATCTTCTTCTGATACTTTTTCTTAATCTCCTGCGCCTCCTCATCCCGACGTTCCGTCGCCTCCTCCAGACATCGCTTGCGAAAATCCTCCTCCAGCTCATCTGGCGCCGCCACCAAATCCAATTCTGGGTTAGCCATCAGCGAAAGCTCGGCCGTCCGGTAAAGATAGTCGTCGAAATCCTTCTGCAGCTGATTCATCAACGAATCATCATTGAGCGGGGACTCAAGTGCCTGGTATTCGGGCTGCCCTCTTGGTACTTCGGAGAGCTTTTCAAATGGAATCGGCCGCACCCTGTGTTCCTCCCATCTGACCATGCCCCGACGGTCCGGCTCGGCTGCCACGACTGCGATGCTGCGGATCTCGTCGATGCTCTCACTTCGATCGAGAAAGCGAACGGCGGCCTGCCCGAATAAAGCAGGTTGATAAACCAGTGATGCCCCGGCCTGATCCTGACTCAATGCCAGGAAGCGCTCGGCGGCACTGGAGGGCACAGCCGGGCGAGATCTACTGAAGGCAGCGTCGCTCTTGACCGCCTCGGTTTTTTCAACCGGCTTTTTGTGCAGCGGCGCCCCACCAACTTGTTGGCTCAGCTTCTTGATCTGAGGCAATGTTAGCGGTCCAGCCAGGTAGGCCATCGCCCAGCGGGTTTGAAACACCTTGGGCGCCTTTTCATGAACGTTATGAAGCAAAAACACGCGTTTCCCTAAACGGGCAATGGTCCCATCCGCCTGCTTACGGTCAAACCCACCTTTCCCGCCGGACGCCGATTCCAGCCCGTCGAGCAAGCGGTTCTTATCCTGCTCCGTTTGCAACCGGCCGATGAACCAGGTGCCGGCATTGCTCAATGCTTTGTAATCCAGGTCAACCGGATTCTGGGTGGAGAGCAGCAGTCCAAGCCCGAAGGCTCGCGCCTGCTTTAGTAACCGCAGAAAGGTCGGCTTCGACGGCGGCACCGCGGTCGGCGGGAGATAGCCAAAAACCTCATCCATGTAGAACAGCGCTCTCAAGCCGCTTGAGCCGGCCTGGCCTCGCATCCACGCGTCCAGCGCACCCAGCAGCAGGGTCACAAAGAACATCCGCTCGGACTCGGGCAGGTGGGCCAAGTAGAAGACTGTCTGTCGGGGTTTACCCTCCACCGTCCACAGCAGCCGGTCGATGTCCAGCGGTTCCCCGACTGTCCACGCCTCAAAGGAGGGGGATGCCAGCAGACTGTTCAGGGTCATCGCCAATTCGAAACGGTCCTTCTGCGGGAAGAATTGATCCACCTCCAGCGCACCCAGCCGGGTCATCGGCGGGTTTTGAATCTGCTGGATCAGCTCGGCCAAGTCCAGGTCCCGGCCGGCCTCCCAGGCTTGCTCCAGTAAATTCGAGAGCAGGATGTGCTCCCTTGACTTCACCGGGTCGGATTCGATATCCACCAGGCCCAACAGCGCGGTGGCCGTCGTCGAAATTTTGTCCCGAAAACGGTCCGGTGTTTCTTGCCAGTTCCCCGTCGGAGCTGAGAGCGCGGTCAGGATGTCCACCGGTCGGCCAGCCTGCGCCCCGGGTGTGTATAAGGCGTAATCGACGGCCTGCTGCACAGCCGCAATTCGATCGGGCTCAATATCCCATTCCTTTAAGCCGCTGCGCCAGATCTCGGCCGCTTCAGCGGCAGCCTGCTCCACACTCTTGCCTTGGCGTTTTGCGCCCTCGGCGTCGATCCATGGCTCAAAGTCCGTGGATTGCAGCGTCGGGAAATGCAGCAGCAAATTGGCCAGATCCCCCTTGGGATCCACCAGCAGCGCTGGAATGCCCTGGAGAGCGGCTTCCTCCAGCAAATCTATGCACAGCCCGGTCTTGCCGGAACCGGTCATACCCACCACCACTCCGTGTGTGGTGAGATCGTCGGGATCGTAAAGCAGCGGTTCCGCCAGCCGCTCACCCTTCTCCACATCGAATGCTCTGCCAAGGTAGAAATCGCCGTTGGTTTTCATACGCTATGCTCCTCGATCGGCCATCATGGGAGGGCTGCTTGATACAGCCGCTCGAACTCATGTTGGTACAGGCCGAAAAGTTCCTCGCTGTCAATCAGCAGCAGATTCTCATCATTTCGCTCTTCGGCGCTTCGAGTGAAGTTGTAAGATCCGGTGATGACAAGCCTGCCGTCAATCAGGATCACCTTATGATGCATCGTGTTAGGATTGGTGTCCAGTCGCATGGACAAGCCGGCTTCCCGCAAGCGGTTCACGTCCGAACCAAGATCACCGACTCGCTTGGCCTCGAAAACCCCCCGAACCCGGACTCCCCGCCGCTCCGCCGCCAGCAAAGCCTCGGCAATCGGGTCTGATGTGAATACAAAGGCAAGCACATCGATGGAGCGCTCGGCGCGATCGAGGCTGCGAAGGATCCTGGCGAGCACGCCATCCTCCGGCGCAAAGGCCGTTTCCACCCCCGCCTCGCCTATCACCAAAAAGGGGTACGGAGTATCGGCCAGCGATAGCTCACCAAAGCGATCAGCCTCGAACATCTCCGCAAACTCAGTGGAGAAATTGGCCGCCATATCGGGGGAGTCGATCACCACCACGTTATTGTCGTTCCGGTACACACCATTCAGGGTCCAGTTCATCGAGCCGGTCCACACCCACCGACCGTCGATGACGATGAATTTATGGTGCATCAAGGGCGGCCGGTCATCATAGTTGACGGGAATTCCGGCTTCCACAAGGTCGATGACCTCCGACCGATGGGCCTGGTCCGCCTCCATCACCACGCGCACCTGTACACCCCGGCGATGCGCCTCAATGAGTGCGTCGCGCACAGTCCACAAGTTCAAATCATACAGCGCTGCCTCTACTCGTGTCTCAGCCAAATCGATGGCGGCTACCAGCTCCTCATCAGCTCCGCCCTGGAGCCTGGCTGCCGCCTGCGCGGAAGGTGGTCCGAAGAACGCGCTGATCGAGGAAGCCCCTTCAATTTCTCCACTCGTCGGTTCCGGCAGCGCCTCGTTTACTGGCCTCTGGCTCTGCCAGAACAGCGCCGCTGCAGCCAGCAGCACCGCCAGGCCAATCGCAGTGCGGAAAAATCCTTCACCCTCTTTCTTCATATCGGGTCAGCCGAAGAAACGACCGGAGATCAAAGGACCCCCCTCATAACCTTACGGATCGAGCCAGTCGGGCTCTGGCACCTTCTGCGCCAGCTGATCCATCCGCCTGATGGGTTCATAATCCTCGTCCGCCACAGCGGCCATGCGTACGAAGCCAGCTAAAGCCAGAATATCACGGCCCCGAGTGCTCTGGCCCATGGCCAACAACGCCGACTTCAACTTTTGGAACTGATCTGGATCCACATCACCAACGCAAACCCAAGGCGGTGCCGGGCTTGGGCCCAGGGTATCAATCACGCGAACCTGTCTCATCAGGTTCGGATTTGAACGGGCAGCTAACGCAAGCACCGTGCTGTCAATAGCCGCAGCGTCAATCTTCTCCTCGAGCAGCAGCGACAACGCAGATTCATGGGAACCGGCCACCAGTACCTGCTCGAAAAAGCTCCAATCCAACCCTTCCTGCGCCAGCCGCCAACGAGTGACATTGTAGCCGGAGTGGGAACCGGGCTCATTGATGGCCCAACGGGCGCCTGCCAGGTCGAACCAACTTTCGAACTCCGAATCATGTCGCACAACGACATCGGAGAAGTAAATCGGTCGATTCCGGTAGCGATCCGATGCCATCACAGGCGCTGCTACTGGCCAGACCGCTTTTGTCAGGTCATCCGCTTTCCTTACATAGGGCAGGCCACACAGCCAAAGCAATTGGATTTCCCCACGGTCGAATGCCAATTCCCTCTCCTGCCAGCTGATATCCCTGACAAACTCAACCCGCCAATCCGTGGCCGCCGCCAGCCATTCAGCCAGGCCGGCGACCATAGGATCCATATTTGGCGCCATGCAAGATGAAATTCGCAATGGCCTCATTCTCCTTATCCCAACTCCAACCGGCGATCTCAGCCGGCGATAAATCCACAATCTGTAGCCCGTGGCTAAAGCGCGTCGGAATTCCGCAGCGCGCTTAAGCACCAAGTTTAAGGCCTAGAGGTTCTTGTCCCGCCGCGCCGCCAGCACCGGGATCGCCTCAATCTTCTCCTCTGGAAGCAAATCCCACAGAATCCCGGCCGGCCCCGGATCCCTTCGGGCACACGCGATCACTTGTTCCGGGCTGATAATCCAGTCCAGCGTGATGTCGTGGTTTTGATGCGGCAGCTCCTCCTCCACGATCTGCACCTCGTGTACAGTGGTGATAATCGGCGTTTCCCCATCCACAAGCCCCGCCTCGCGAGCCAGGCCAAACTCCAAATCCGAGTAGCCACCCCCCTTGCCAACCCTATGGCCCGCCCGATCGACCGCCACAGCCCCTGTCAGGATCAGATCAATTTCCGGCATCTCTTCCAACCGGACCGGCCGTCCGTGCTGATCGGCGCCCTTGATGGTGGCTGCACGATCCAATTCATCCGGGGGGATTCTGGCAGGGTCCAACTCAATAAAGCACGCCATCTTTCGCAGCCTCGGCACGGCCATGTAAACTCGCTTGCCCGCGCGCAGTGCCAGCCGACGGGCGGGGATCTGCGGAGAATCTGGATTCGCCTTTAGTGTCTTCGCTTTGGCCCAAACGTCAAGCTCATCCAGTCGATCCGCCGCGGCCTCCGCCCCGACAAAGTTCGGGATTCGCCCCTGCGCGCCCGGGAATCGGTCCACACCTTGCTGCTGCATCTCTTCCCAGATTTCCTGCCGGATGGCGACCTTCGAACTCAAACGATTACTTTTCCCGTGCTCGGTAGCGGAAGCAGCCGATTAAATGATCATCAATCATGCCGACGGCTTGCATAAAAGCGTAGCATACAGTGGGGCCAACAAATTGAAACCCGTGCGCTTTTAGATCACTCGCCATCGCCGCTGAGGTCTCATTTTTGGTTGGCAGCTCTTCCCAAGTTCGGGCTGGAGGCCCCTGCTGCGGCTCGCCGCCAACAAAATCCCAGAGATAATCGGAGAAACCCTCTCCCTGCGCCTCCATAGCTAACAGGGCCCTGGCGTTGGCAATAGTAGCTCCTATTTTCTTCCGGTTTCGTACGATGTTCGGATTGCCCATCAGCTGCTCAACCTTCTTCTGGTCGAACTTGGCGACTTCTTCCGGCCTAAAGTCCAAGAAGGCCTCGCGAAAACTATCCCGCTTGTTGAGGATCACCCGCCAGGAAAGTCCGGCTTGAAAGATATCCAGGCTCAAGTGCTCAAAGAGCGCCTGTCGATCGCGAACCGGAACACCCCATTCGCTGTCGTGATAGTCCGCCATCAATGGATCTTCCTGTCCAAAGCATCGTGTTCTGTTGCCGCTCTCCATCATCACTCCTCAATCCCACAGCGCCGCGTCAAATTGAAAGCAGGTGTACCATATCCACATGGTGAGAATCTGGCTAATCCCACTGGCACTGGCGTCGGGCGGGCTGCATATTCACGCTGAATACCAAGGCCGCCAATCTCGAATCTATCTCCTTAAGCCGCTCACAACCAGCCTGATAATCATCACGGCTATCGCCGGGCAGGACCCCATCAGCGGTGTCTACAAGATTTCCATCATCGTGGGTCTGATCTTCTCACTGATCGGCGATGTCTTCTTGATGCTGCCCGAGGATCGGTTTGTCGCCGGCTTAGTCAGCTTTCTGCTGGCGCACATCAGCTATCTCATCGCCTTCACCGGCGACGCTCGTAACGTGATGACACTCTGGCTGGCAGCGCCTTTCCTGCTCTATGCACTGGTCTTCTACGTTTACCTGGCACCAGATCTGGGAAAGCAGCGCATCCCTGTCTTGATTTACACCATCGTTATCAGCTCGATGGCCTGGGCAGCATGGGGCCGATGGCTCCGTCTCGGCGGCATTGGAAGCATGCTGGCAGCGATTGGCGCCGTCTTGTTCGTTATTAGCGACTCGTCCCTGGCGTACAACCGCTTTCATAAGGAGCACCACTGGGGCCAGTTGTTGACCCTCAGCAGCTATTATCTTGCGCAGATGTTGATCGCCTGGTCAGTCTAGCCCCTATACTTAGATTGAAACGAACTTTTCATCAGATCACAGGAAGGAACGTATGAAAGCTTATTTCGTCCAACATGCCGCTGCGCTTTCCGAAGAAGAAGACCCGGAACGGCCGATCTCCAAGCAGGGTCGCACCCAGGTGGAAGCCACGGCTAAATTTGCCCAGAAAGCCGGCGTTCAACTGGGCCGAATCTGGCACAGCGGCAAGAACCGAGCAGCCCAGACCGCCGAAGTGCTGGCTGATCGCTTAAAGCCCTCCTTGGGCGTTCGCAGCTCAGAGGAGCTGGGTCCGGTGGACAACCCGCGGGAGTGGGCGGGCCGGCTGGTGGAGATGGACCACGACGTGATGCTGGTGGGCCATCTACCTTATATGGAGCGGATCACCAGCTTGCTGCTTGTTGGCGACCCCGACCGAAAAATCATCCAATGTCACAATGCCGGGATCATCTGCCTGAATTACAGTAAGGATGAGTGGAGCGTCCAGTGGATCGTCACACCTGAACTCCTGAAATAGCAACCCGATCCCATCGAAAGCCAATTTCCATCAACAATGGCCGCTCGTCGCCGGCCATCTCACTTCATGACATAAAATTATTAGCTTCAACCTTCAAACTTAACCACCGTCACCCCCTCGCCCCCTTCGGCCCGATCACCGCCTTCAAAGGATGAGACAAATTTGTAGGAGGGTAAAGCACTCCGAATAGCCTGACGCAGCCGGCCTGTGCCCTTGCCATGAATCACCCGTACATAGGGCAAGCCTGCCAATAAGGCTGCGTCCAACCGCCTTTCCAGTTCTGTGAGCGCCTCCTCAACAGTTCGACCGCGCAAATCAAGCTCCATACCCGGGGCGGCCCCTGGACTGGAAGGTCGCTGGTAAGCAGGTTCGGAGGGCGCCTCAGGTTCATCGTTTGCCTCCGCCGGCCGCAGCTCTTCGATCTTGGCCCGAAGCCGCAGGTTGCCAACCTGCACTTCGGCTTCTCGCTCGCCCAGCTCCTCGATGACGCCTTCTGTTTTTAGCGTTGGAACATAGACGCGGTCCCCCGGCTGCAGCGAATAATCCGGTCGCGGAACATCGATCGCTTCGCGCGCAACGGGCACTTTCGCCGATTCGACAAGCTCCTCCGCCCGCTCCTCCACCTCTTTGACAGCCTCCAGCGGCTGACCGGCCAAAGCCAACTGCTGACGAAGCTTCCGGATCTCCTTTTGGATCTCGGCCAGTTCCTCTTCGCCACGCTCCCTGGCCGCCTCCAGCGTTGACCGGCGTTCCTGCTCGATGGATTCAAGCCGCTCTGTCAGCTCCTGCCGGGCGGCCTCCGCCTCCTGCTGGGTCACGTCGGCTTCAGCGCGTGCCCTCTCCGCCGCCTCTCGCTGAGCATGGATCTCATCGAGCAATTCATCCGCCTGAAGCTCCTGGGGGTCCAACTGCTGCCGCGCCTGCTCGATGATCGAGGCCGGCAATCCCAGTCGATCGGCGATAGCCAACGCGTTAGAGCGTCCTGGTAAACCGATGGATAACCGATAAGTTGGCTGAAGCGTTTCGAGATCAAATTGCACGCTTGCGTTTTGAACACCGGTGGTTGTATGGGCAAAGGCTTTCATTTCCGGATAGTGCGTAGCCACCAGAGTCGTCGAGCCTCGATCCAGCAGCTCGCGCAGGATGGCCATCGCCAGTGAGGCACCCTCCTGCGGATCCGTGCCTGAGCCGAGTTCATCCAGCAGCACCAGAGACTGCAGATCGGCTAATTCCAAAATTCGGATAATGTTGGCAATATGAGCCGAGAAAGTGGACAATGACTGCTCGATGGATTGCTCGTCGCCAATGTCCGCGTAAATTCCCTGAAAAACCGAAATCGCACTACCCGACTCGACAGGCAACTGTAAGCCGCATTGAGCCATCAACGCCAGCAAGCCGGCCGATTTGAGCGCCACGGTCTTGCCCCCTGTGTTTGGACCGGTGATGATCAGGCCGCGGGTGTCCTGCTCAAGCGTAAGATCGATCGGTACAACGGTGGAAGGTTCAAGCAGCGGATGCCTGGCCCCTAACAGCTTGAAGGTCGTGCGGATCTCACCTGATTTTGTGCGCCTGGGCGCAGGCTTTAGGGTGGGCCGGCTGCAGTCGAGCTCGATCGCGTAGCGAGCCTTCGCCAGCGCCAGATCGAGTCGGGCCAGGGCCTCGACGCTGGTATCGATGGTGGCCCGGCTTTGGCCAATATTGGCGCACAGCGCTGCCAGAATCCGACGGATCTCATCCCGCTCGGCCAGCGCCAGTTCACGGACTTCGTTGTTCAAATCAACCACGGAAAGCGGCTCAACAAAAAGCGTTGCGCCTGAAGAGGATTGATCATGGACGATGGATTTCAAACGGCCCTTGAATTCGGCCCGCAGCGGCACCACATAGCGCCCCTCCCGCTGGGTCACGATCGCTTCCTGCAGCCAATCAGCGATTTTGCTGTCGTTGACAATCGACTGCATCTTGGTCAGCAGGCGGTCGTTGGCCACCTTGTGATCCTTGCGGATTTTGGCCAGTTTATCCGAGGCTGAATCCAGCACCTCGCCGCGATCGTCAAGAACCTGTGAAATACGGTCGATCAATCCTTCAGGCACCACCAGATCTGCTGCCAGTTCGGTCAACCTCGGCGCCAGATGTTCCCGGTCTTCCAGGAAACGGGACTGGGTCCGTGTGGCCACCAGCGTGTCCTTGATACGCAGGATGCTGCTCGCCTCCAGAACGGCACCGCGGGCTGCGTCCTCCGTAAGCTGCCGGACATCGTGAGCGCCGCCAATGGTCCAGCTCTCATGTTCTTCCAGCAGCTGGCGCGCCTCCGAGGTTTCCTGCTGCCGCGCCTCCGCCTCGTCCAGATTGGCCGTCGGCACAAGCTGACGCGCCAGCTCCTTGGAAGCTGAGAAATCGGCGTGGCCAGCCAGGATCTCCAATACTTTGGGGAGTTCGAGTTTTGCGATTGATTTCTGGTCCATGGCGATGGAAGTCTAACACGGTGCAGCTGGAAGCACACCGAATTAAAAGGAACAGCAGGTGTTAAAACTCCAGAAGGTTCTGGATGGCCCGATGAATGTCCTGTGAGGTGGGGATTACCTGATCCAATAGACTGGCGCTGTACGGCACCAGGCTTTCAGGCGCTGTCAACCGGCGAAGAGGGGCATCCAGCCACAGGAAAGCTTCTTCGGCCAGGGTTGCTTGAATCTCGGCGCCAAGGCCAGCGGTTCCGATGTCCTCATGCACCACCAGGCAGCGTCCGGTTTTCCGCACCGATTCAAGGACAGCCGCTTTGTCCCACGGTTGAACGGTTCGCAGATCCAGCAGATCGATCATGCCGGCAAACGCTTCGGCTGCTGCCGCAGCTCGCGGCACCATGGCGCCCCACGTGACCACTGTCAGCCGGTCGCCGGACATAAGTTGGGCGGCACGGCCAAAGGGCACCTTATAATCGGAGCCCGGATCGGGGCGACGCCCCTCGCTGGAATCCAGCAGGGCCCGGTGCTCGAAAAAGACGGTGGGATCCTGGCCACGCAGCGCCGTCCGCAGCAGGCCGGCCGCGTCGGCCGCGTTGCTGGGAAAGGCCACCCGCCATCCCAGCGAATGTACAAAACTCACTTCATCCGTGACCGAGTGCCAGGGGTCGCCGATCTTCTTGCTGAACCCCACCGGCATCCGCACCACCACGGGCGCACCAAAGGTTCCGGCCGTTCGCCATCGGATGGTGCCCAGGTCATGGAGCTGCTCATAGGCCGGGTCGGCGTACTTGCGAAACTGGATTTCCGGGATGGGGAGCAAGCCCGCCATCGCCAAGCCGATGGAGCGGCCGATGATCCCCTCCTCCGACAAGGATGTGTCGAAAACTCTGGCCTCACCGAACCTGGCTTGCAGATCGCGCGTCGCGCCGTGGACGCCGCCTTTGACACCCACATCCTCGCCAAAAATCAGCGCCCTTGGATTGGCAGCCAACTCCTGCTCAAGCACATCCCTGATCGCGTCGATCAAGTTGATCCTCGGCCCGTTCCGTTCGGCTTCACTATCAAGATTTGGCTCGGGCAACCCCAGCTCCGGCGCCATCCCGCCTACCTGCTGCAATGCTTCATCGAAAAAGACAAACCGACGCACATCCGCCCGGGGCTGAGGCCGTCGCCGCGCCGCTTCCAGTGCCTCTTGAAGCTCCTCCCGTGCCTTCGTTCGAAGCCGTTCGATCTCATCCTCGCCAACAAGCTCTGTGAGGCCAATGAGCGGATCGCGGCTGGACTCCTGCCTGCGTTCTTCGTCGCTCTTATACGCCTGGTTGTCGATGTAGGTGTGACCACTCAAGCGAGGCACATCGAGCCGCAGCAGTATCGGCCCAGCGCCCTGCCGCAGTTCCTGGACGGCCTGGCGGATCAGCGCCCGGCAGGCCAGTGGATCTGTTCCCGAGCCAGCCATCACATTGAGCCCTTGGAAGGCGCTCAAATTGCTGGCGATATCTCCACCGGGCGTTTGCAGCTGGGATGACACAGAGATTCCATAGCTGTTGTCTTCAATAAAGAAGAGCATGGGGAGCTGAAGAGTAGTGGCGATGGTCAACGCCGACCAAAAACCGTTGGCTGCCACCGAGCCATCCCCGCCCAGGACTGCGGCCAGCGCTCCCTGCCATTCGGCCTCTTCCAGCTCTTGCAATCGATATTGAATAGCCTGCGCCCAGCCGGCTACAGGTGTGTACTGCGCGCCAACATCGCCAGAGGCCGGCAGCACCGTCGGGCCCTCCCGGGGCGGCAGGGAAAAAACCACACCGACGTCTCTACCGTCGGAGGGCCCGCCCGCCCGGCCCATCCCCGCAGCCAGCGCTTCTTCAAGAGTCAGTCCCACACTCAACATGAAAGGTCGCGAGCGATAATAAACGCCGACAGCATCATGATCATGGGTCAGCTCGCGCGCCAGCAGCACCTGCGCCAGTTCGTGGCCCTTCGCCGAGAATTGATAGGGGACCTCGCCCTGGGGCGCCAGTTCCCGTTCCTCAAGCTCGTCGAGCTCACGCGAGCGGAGCACAAGTCGGGCGACCTGCCTCCATTCTTCTTGAGCTGCCGCTGTGGACTGCGTGACGCGGGTTTCATCCATCATGTTTTCTCCCGGCGCTCATTATAGCCCCGGATGAAAAACTCCCGCCGGCTTGGTGCCTCCGGCGGGAGTGGAATGCGTTCGGAAAGGAAACTGGCCTAATCCAAATCTTCCTGCTCTACTACCTCTTCCAGTACGTGTTTATCGCGTTTTAACTGCCTCGCCCTGACGATCAAGCTGCCGACATAGCCGCCAATAAAAACCAGAATGACAGCATATCCCATGAGCATGAAATCCAGTGTGTCCGCGGGACCATTTTGAAAAAGCATCTGCATCTCTCCCTGATGCCAGCCGTATCAGGCTGACAACACTTTCATTTTGAGCTGCTCGACGCGATCCCCCAGATCCTCGAGCCTGAACCGGTGCCAAAGCAGCGTCGCATAAACGAAGGTGAAGGTGATTAAGCTGAAGAAGAAAGTCTGAAGCATCTTGGGCGTCATATCGAAGGTCCCCTCCGCTGTTGGATCGCCCGACCCGATCACCACCGGATGGATGGTTCGAAGAAGGCGGACCGACAGGAAGGTGATGGGAACACTGATAAAACCAACGATCCCGTATACCGAGCCAAAGGTGGCCCGTCGTTCCGGGTCCTCAATGCCCTGGCGCAGCAGCAGGTAAGCCAGGTAGATCAACTCCATCACCGTGGCCGTCACCAGCCTCGGGTCCCAGGTCCACCAGGTGTTCCAGATGGGTCGAGCCCAGATGGAACCCGTCGCGATATTGATAAAGGCGAAGATCACGCCAATTTCCACCGAGGCTACCGCCACCTGATCCCAGCGCCGTTCCCGACGCACCAGATAGATTACTCCGGCGATCGCCGTGACCAGGAATGCAAGGGCGCCCACCCAGCCTGCGGCCACGTGAAAATAGAAGACCCGCTGCACTTCGCCCATGACCGCTTCTCGCGGCGCATAAAAGAAAACCATGGCGAGCGCAGCCGCAAAGATAAGTGAAGTGACGCCCGTCAATACCTTCAAGCCCGTTGGTGTCTCCTTCATCCCTTCCTCCTCATGCCAGCCATCACTGGCGTCATTCTTGAACGACATACTCATACACCATCATGGCAACGGCGATAAAGATAACGTCGTAAGCGAGCATAATGTTAACCCAGGGTCGAATTTCAGCCATGGGAACCTGTTGAAGATAGCCGTTGCTGGTTTTGACCGCGGCGATTAGAACCGGAAGGAACACCGGAAACAGCAGTATGGGAAGCAGAACATCCCGGGTTCGCGTCTGCACTGCCATGGTGGACAACAGCGTCCCGACCGCGGAGTACCCGACCGTCCCCAAACCCACCGCCAAGAAAACCCCCGGTTTCAACAGATTCACGTTGTAAAGCAACCCAAAAAGCGGCATCACAATCAGCGCCACCAGCCAGATGAACAACAAATTGGCCAGCGCTTTGCCAAAGTATATTGCGCTGCGGTCCACCGGCGTCAACAGAAGCCCCTGCATGCAATCCCGCTCCTGCTCCTGACCCATGGATCGGTTCAGGCCCAGAGTGCCCGCAAATGTCAGTGTGACCCAGAGCACACCGGAGGTGATTTCCTGGCGCAGCTGGCTTTGCAGCTCCAGCGCAAAGTTGAAGACCAGAATCACCAGAAAGGAGAACACCAGCATCGCGCTCAGCAGCTCCCGGCTACGCAGCTCGGAGGCGAGCTCCTTGCGCACCAGCGCGCTAAGCGCCCTGAGATAAGAGGAGACGCCTGATTTCGGCGACGGCTGGGCCACCTTCGGCCCTTTTTTCACCCGATCAGCCACGTGTGGCCTCCCGGTAGGCTTCAGCCAGCCCCTCGGTCGTCACGGTGCTGGTGCTGATGCTTGTCGCTACTCTGCCCCTCGATAAAATGTCCACCCGGTCGGCCAGCCGGTGAGCCCGGGCTAAATCATGCGATGTCATCACCACCGTCCGGCCCAGACTGGCAACCTGGGCCAGCAGATCATCCAGTATCAATGCGGCATCCTGATCAAGGCCGGTATGCGGCTCGTCCAGCAGCAGCAGCTCGGGTTGGTGCAAAATGGCGCGGGCGATAGCCAGCCGCTGCTGCATACCGCGGGAGAAGGCGCGCAACAGCTCCCGGCGTACCTTCCACAACCCGACCAGCTTCAGCGTCTCCTCCACTCGCTGGTCCACCTCAGCCAGGTCGTACATACGGCCGAAAAATTCGAGATTCTCCTGAGCAGTGAGGTCGCCATACAGCATCGGCTGATGGGCGACCACGCCAATGAGCCGGCGCACCTGAGATTCGCCACCCGGGATCGGCACCGATGCGATCTGGATGATGCCCGCGGTGGGGCGCGCCAGCGAGGTCAAGATCCGAAGGAAGGTCGTCTTGCCCGCACCATTGGGGCCAACAAGCGCGACAAATTCGCCGGCCGCCACGGAGAAATCCAGGCCGCGAAGCACAGGCTTCAGCCCGTACCTTTTAACCAGGCCGCGGACTTCAATCATCTTGTCTCTGCATCAGGTCGATCAGCTGTTCCTTCAGCTCCTGGCGGCGCCGGCGGTAGGCGGCTTCCTCCACCTTGCCCGCTTCAAAGGCTTCGTCCAGGTCGGCGATGGCCTTCACAAGCCACTCTTGCCGCTCGCTCTCCGCCCGATCTTTGGTTGCGATGGATTCGCCTTCAGAGGTCGCCGCGGAAATCCAAGGACGATACCACCACAGGGTGGCTGCCAGTGCCAGCAGAAAGACCAGGCCCCCGATCACCCACTCCAAATCCAGGGAATCCGGCGCCAAGCGGGACCAGAAGGAGGGGCCCTGCAGTGTAATAACCAGCTGCTGGCCTGCCTCCCTGGACGGAAGGTCATACTGATGGAAATTCTCGCCGCCCGCCTGTCTTTGCCCCCGATCAACGACCTGCTCGGCCTCGACCTGGGGGCCACCGTCGGCAATCAATACCGTCACCGCGCTGACCGGCATGGTCAACGGACGACTCAACTCGGTCGTCCCTTCGAAGGGGACCTGGTAGCTGAAGACAATTTGAGCACCCTGGCCGCTGGGTCGCAGCGGCTCGGCCAGCTGAAAACCTCCTTCTACCGGGTTATAACGTTCCGCCAGTAGGCTGTCCTCAAAGCGGAGATCCGTCGCTTCCTCAGGCAGCAGAATACGGACGCCATCCTCCTCCCCGGGCACCACGGTCCGCTGGCCGCTGTTGCTGATGACCCAGAGCTCAACGATCCTCAATCCCGTTTCAGACGGCTGATCAATCAGAATGTGCACTCGGCCCGCCTGCACCGCGCTGACATCGGAGGTGGTTTCGTAGACCGTGATTGGCAGCTGAAGTTCTCCGTCGGATTCTTCAGCAAAATGAAGGACCTCTGAGCTGTAACGGACGCCCTGATATTGCGCGCTGATTACAAATAATCTGCCCGGGGCTCGTTCCAGATTGCGGAATGCGTAATCCCCATCCGCTCCGACCTCCTGCGTTTCAGAAAGCACCTCTTCCTGACCATCGAAGCCATGGATCGTGACCTCAAAACCGGCCTCCATGGGCTCGCCGCTGGTGCCATTTTGAGCCTGTCCCACGATGACGCCTGAGCCTTCTTCCTGTTCGACCGCCTCCGTTTCATCAATGGCGCCTTCACGGTCAAACGCGAGGCTCTGGACATAGGCTGTCACAGCCCAGATCTCCTCTTCAGCCAACTCTTCGCTGAAACCGGGCATCGTACCAACACCCACGCCGATCACAGCTGCCAGCTCACTCCGGGAGGATTGTGCATAGCTTTCCGAATCAATGATCGATGGTCCCTGCTGACCGCCTTCACCGCTCCGGCCGTGACATTCAGCGCAGTACTGCTGATAAAGGTTGCCACCCTCCGACAAGGCCGCTTCTTGGTGGCTCAGACTCAAGGCGTAGGCGACAACATCCCAGCGCTCCTGGTCCGTCAAGCTGCTAAAGGGCGGCATGAAACGATCCATGCGTCCAACGGTCACTATCTGATACCACTCGGCGGGAGCAGCCGACCGTGCGATTTCCGGATCGGCTAGCGCAGCCGGGGCCACCGACAGATCCGCCGCTTGTTCGCCGTCACCGAGCCCCTCCGGACCGTGACAGGCGTCGCAACGCTGCTGATAGATGGCTTCTCCAGCGGCTGCCTCGGGCGAGGATGTGGGAGGTTCCACAGCGACCGGCGTGGTGGGTGTGGCCACCTGGGTTGCCAGGCTGACGGGGCTGCTGGAAGCGCCAGGCGGGGGCGTAATGTCGCCAGCTAAATTGCAGCCGGCTAACAGGGATCCAAGGAGAACCAGCCATCCAATCCGCTTCATGGCAGGCTTGCCTCGGCCAGCGGCTCGCCGCACTGGGTGCAGAATTTATCTTCGGTCAGGGCTTCAGCCCCACAGGCTGGACAATATTTGGTGCTTTGATCAGGCGACGAACGCTGACGCAATTTCAGCACTTCGGCTTCGATGGCTGATTCGAGATCCTCCGCCGAACCCTCCGATGGCGCCTGGTGGCCCGCACCGAGCTCGTCAATCCTGCGGAGCAGCTCAGCCCCCTCCTTCACCAACTCCGCTCGCCGTCGCTGATAATCGTGCGCGTCGATCTTGTTCATAGCGCGATCCATATCCAGCTCTGCCAGCGCATCAAGTACTCGATCGCGCTGAGCCAGCAGGGAGGAGAATTCAACATCCTCCTCTGTAACCACCATGCCGCGCTGCTTCAGCAATGGGCGGGCGACGTACGCCGCCACCAGGGCCAGCAGGCCCAGGATAAATAGAATAGCTCCAATTTCCATGATGACCTTTTCTCAAGCTTGGCAAACTAGAAGGGCATGCAATTGAAGAGGCGAGCTATCGCCCGCAGCGGGGGCCAGTCCGATCAGCCCGACATGGCGGCATCGATCGCCGCCTGGATCTCCGCGAGCGAACTGTAGGGACCCTTCCTCACCGAATCAATACGGCCCGATGGATCAATGATATAGGTTTCCGGCACGCCGCGCATCCGGAATTTCTGAGAAATCCGGGTCCCCAGATCAGGGCCGCTCGGATATGAAATATCAAACTTGTTCATGTAAGCCATAGCTTCTGGCTCAGTATCCACATAATTCACCCCCAGGAATACGACGCCCTGGTCTTGATACTGGCGGTAAGCCTGCTCAAGCTCCGCCGCCTCCTCCTCGCATGGAGCGCACCAGGAGGCCCAGAAATTCACCACGACTACCTGGCCGCGCAAAGCCTCCATTGAGATCTGCTCCCCTTCAAAGGTGGTAAGGGTGAAATCCGGCACTCGACTTCCCACACCGACCGGTCCCTGTTGGGTTCTTATCAGGCCCAGGCCCAGCACCGCCAGCAGGATCACAACGGCCCCAAGCGCCAGGATTGCCCCCAAGGGCAACCCAAATAATCGAAACCCCCTATTCGATGGCTCTTTATTCCTGTCTTCGACTATACCGTCATTCATCCTCAGCCTCGTCTTGAAGCGCCGGTTTATCTCCGGGTTCCAGGCCTTGTCGGGCCGCCAACTCTTGTTCCAGCTGGGCGATGTAGGGATCCTCCGTGGATTCGGGCACATCCTCCACTTCAAAGTCATCCCCGGATCGCTGCCAGCTGCGCACAGCTCGGAAGAGCACGCCGGCTCCCGCCAACAATGCCACCGGTGGCAGGATATAAACCAACCAGTTCAACCCACGGGCAGGCGGAGTCGCCAGCACACGGTCGCCGTACTGCTCAACGAAATAATTCTTGATTTCCTGCTCGGTCCAACCTTCCGCCAGCTTCTCCCGGATCAAGCTGCGCCACTGCACACAAGCCTCAGTCCCACACACATCCAGCGGGATATTCTCGCAGACCGGGCAATACAATTGCTCGGCGATATCGTTGACTTCGTTATCAGTAGGCCCACCATCCTGAGCAGAAGCAGTTCCAAGCGGCACAGCCAGGATCAACAGCGCCATTGAAATCAACGCTAATTGAATGAGCCTCGCAGAGGTCCATTTTTTACTCATGCCTTAGCCCAGGCCTTTCTGTCCGCCTTTCGCCCCTGCATCACGCGCATAGGGTCAGGTTCCGGCCAAGCAGCCACCGCGGTCCCCAGGATGAAAATCAGACCACCAAACCACACCAGATTGACAAGCGGGTTCTGGTAGACCTTGAAGGTCGCACCTCCCTGTTCAATCGGCTGCCATCCGACCAGCAAAACGTAAAAATCGTCCTCGATCGAGGAACGGACGCCCGGAATGGTCATAGGCTGCTGGGTGCTGAAGTAAAAGTCCCGGCGAGGATAAAGTTCGCCTTGATATTCGCCATCTTCGTACAAAGACACCACAGCTCTGGTGACCAGACGGTCATCCTCCGTGACAAACTCAGAAAGCGAATCGTAGGTCATAACGTATGAGCCAAGGGTAAGCTGCTCCCCCTGGCTAAGCGTCGCCTGCGTTTCGGATTGGAAGACCTCAATCCCGATGATCCCCATCGCCATGACGACTACGCCTAAATGAACGACATAACCACCATAACGCTGTCGGTTCCTGGCCGCCAGGCGCCACAGCGCCTGGAGTACATTTTCCCCATGGCGGTGATGGCGAGCCAAGGCGCCCCGCCAAAATTCATAAATGGTCACCAGGCTCGCAAGCGTGATCACCCAATAGCCCAGGATGGCGCCGGGCATGCGCATGCCGGCCAGCACCAAGGCAATTGGAGTCACCAGTGATAGCGCAGCCGGTTTCCAGAGTGATCGGCCCAGGTTTTTCCAGCTGGTGCGCCCATAGACGGACAGCGGCGCAACTCCCATGAGCAGCAGCAATCCAATCCAGAGCGGTGAGGTGGCGCGCTCGTAAAAAGGTGGACCTACGGTCACCTTCTGGCCCGCGATGAGTTCGGAGATAAGCGGAAACATTACGCCCCAGAAGCAAATGATCAGGATTCCAATGAAAAGCAGGTTGTTGAGCAGGAACAAGGCCTCCCGGGAGAACATAGAATGCAGTTCATTCTCACCGCCAAAGCCGTTCCACCGGCTGATCAAGAGAGCGGTCGAGGCCAGGAAGGTCACACTGATGAAGCCAAAGAACATCGGACCAATGGCCGACTGGGCAAAAGAATGCACGGAAGAGAGCACGCCGGATCGGGTCAGGAAGGTGCCGAAGATCACCAGCGCGTAGGTCAGGATCACCAGCACCATGTTCCAGCGCTTCAGCATCCCCCGCTTCTCCTGCACCATCACCGAGTGCAGCAGGGCCGTGCCTGTGAGCCACGGCATAAAGGCCGCAATCTCCACCGGATCCCAACCCCAATAGCCGCCCCATCCGAGCACGTCATAAGCCCAGCGGCCGCCAAGGATGAGCCCTAACGAAAGGAACAACCAGGCGACAAGCGTCCAGCGACGGGTCAATCGGATCCAGCGGTCATCGGTGCGTCTGGTGATCAGCGCGGCGATGGCGAAGGCATAAGGGATCACGAAGGCGACGAAGCCGAGGTACAGCATCGGCGGGTGGATGATCATTCCTGGATGGCGCAGCAGCGGGTTCAGCCCCTGTCCATCCGAAGGGATCAGCGGAGTCGCGCCAACCGGAGCGAACATGGCCGTGATCTGCTGGCCAGCCGCGCTGCGCCACAGGCGGGCAAAGGGATTTTCGAAAAAGACCACCAGGGAAAGGAAGAAGGCCAGCGTAACCATGGTCACCATGATCACCCAGGGCAGAAACTCCCGATCCCGATCCCAGCGGCGCAGGCTGGCGGCCGTGGCGAAACCGGCCATCAACCAGGACCAGAAGACCAACGACCCTTCCTGGCCGCCCCACAGGGCAGTAACCTTCAAATAGGTGGGCATCGCCTCGCTGGTGACGGAGGCGACATAGGAGATTTGATATTGGCCAGTGACCAGCAGAATAATAATGGCCAGACCGGAAAGGCTGAGCAGTGGAAAGGTGAGCACCATCGCCCGCCGGGCGCTCTCCACCAGCCAGGGCTTGTTCTGAACTCCCCCCAAGGCGGCGGCGGTTGCGCCATATATTGAGATGCCAAACGTGATGACTACCGTCAGAAAACCAATGTCAGCGATCAAGGCTATCGCTCCTGAGGCTAGGGATATCCATTCACCGTCGAGGTGAATTGAGGCGGCCGATTGTCAATCAGCCGCTTTGAACTGGGACTTCCTCTTCATACCGGGTTGGGCATTTCAAGAGAAGCTCCTCTGCGTGAAAGACACCGTCCTGCATGCGGCCGGTGACAATCGCCTGGGCTTCGTGCTGAAGCAAATCCGGCATCGGCCCCTCATACAGAACCGGAATCCGGGATGCTTCGGGGTTGTTGACCGCCTGATGAAGCACTTCTGCCAGGCCGCCGGCCGCCTCGATCTCCGTCTGATCCGCCGGCACATTGACAATGGTAAAGTGAAGCGTCAGCGTCTCGGCTTCGTATTCAATGGAATCCCCAAGAACCGCACCGCTCACTCTGAGATCGCGATCGGCCACCTCCGCTTCCCTCTCCACCAGTTCATCAATCGTCAAATAATATTGAGCAGATGCCTGTGTGGACGAGGCAATCAGATAAATCACTGCCGCCGCTATTAGAAGTCCGCCAATCAGGAATTTCCCACGCCCGGTGGAACGGGCAGTTAACACTTCGAGCTTTTCCTTCTCCATCCGGCCTCATACCTCCGTTACCATTGGTCCTTTTGGTCAAGATCAGACCGATTCTATCATCTTTCAAAATGCTCTGTCCGGGAAGAACGTCACTAAGAAATAAAACCATATTTCCTTATTTGCGCCATTCTTTTGCTATGTAATTGTTTTCTATCGTATACTCGGAATTGCGAATTTGCGCATTCCCCAGTTCATAAAGTACGGTTTTATGGCAAACACTGGGAAATGAATTCACCCACTCGGAAGATGAGCGGACGGTCCTGTCTGAAGAGAGGTAGTTTCTTGATTGGATTACAACCGACAAACAAAGGCTTTGATCCTTCGAAGGCCATCCTGCTTCTCGGCGCTTTGTTACTGACAGTCCTCTTCGTCTCGCCTCTGATCTGGAGTTCGGCTGAGGCCAGTGAAGGCCAGCAACCACCGGCCCAGGATGGTCCTGATAACGAAACTTGTTTCGCTTGCCACGCCTCGCCGGATTTGCAGACCGAACTCTCTTCGGGAGAGATTCTGGACCTGACGGTTTTCCCAGGGGCATTTGACAACTCCGTACACGGCATGGCCGATCTGCAATGCATCCAGTGTCACACGGAGATTGAAGGTTATCCCCACCCGCCCATTCAGGCGGACACCCGCCGGGAATACACCATCAATCAATATCGAGTTTGTGCCGATTGTCATCAGGAAAAGTACGACGAAACTCTGGACAGCGTCCATTCACGAGCGCTGGCAGGTGGAAACTTCAATGCGGCTGTTTGCACCGACTGCCATGGGGCGCACGATGTGCGACCCCCGGGCGAACCGCGTTCGCAGATCGCGCAAACCTGCCGCCAGTGCCACACCACCATTTACGATCAATATCGGGACAGCGTGCATGGTGAGGCTCTGATCGGCCAGGGCAACCCGGATGTTCCGGTTTGCACGGATTGTCACGGGGTCCACAGCATCGAAGGACCATCGGCCGATCACGAGTTCCGACTGTTCTCACCTCAGCTTTGCGCCGAGTGCCACGCCGATGAAGAGCTGATGGCTAAATACGACATTTCCACGAACGTGTTCGATACCTACGTGGCGGATTTCCATGGCACCACCGTCACCCTGTTCCAGCAGATCGCCCCAGGCCAAGAGACCAACAAGGCGTTATGCATCGACTGCCATGGTGTGCACGACATCATTGGCGTCGATGACCCGGACAGCCCGATCATCAAGGAAAATTTGCTCAATACCTGCCAGAAGTGCCACCCGGATGCCACCACCAACTTCCCTTCGGCCTGGCTGGGGCATTACGAGCCAAGCCCGCAGAACGCACCGATCGTTTACTACGTTGATCTTTTCTACAAGATTTTCATCCCGGCTGTGTTAGGAGGCATGGCGATCTTCGTCATAGGCGATGCAGGCCACCGGATCCTCCAGCGCCGCTCCAAATCGGAGGAGGAAAAGTCCGATGAGTGACGAACGACGCTATCAACGTTTCTCCGTCGCCCAGCGGATAGAACATTGGGTGGCCATGGGCAGCTTCACCATTCTTGCGCTGACGGGGTTGGTCCAGAAGTTCGCGGAAGCCCAGATCTCTGTAACGATCATCGATCTGCTGGGCGGCATTGAAGCGACCCGAATTATTCACCGCGGGGCGGCCATCATCTTGATGCTTGAGGTGGTCTACCACCTGGGCTCGGTCGGCTACAAATTCCTGGTGCAGCGCTCATCACTGCCGATGCTGCCCAGCCTAGAAGATATCCAAAACGCCTGGCAAACGCTTAAATATTACTTCGGCGGCGCAAAGAACAAACCGCAGCAAGGCCGTTTCACCTTTGAGGAGAAAGCGGAGTACTGGGCTTTTGTCTGGGGAACCATCATCATGGCCATCACGGGCTTTATGCTGTGGAATCCCATCGCCACTACCCGGTTTCTCCCTGGAGAGTTCATACCCGCGGCCAAGGCTGCCCATGGGAATGAAGCGCTGTTGGCAGTGCTGGCCATTATCCTTTGGCACTTCTACCACGTACACATCCGAACCTTCAATCGGAGCATGTTCACCGGCAAGATGTCGGAGCATGAAATGCTGGATGAACACCCCAAGGAACTGGCCGATATCAAGGCCGGTCGCGCGCGCCGGGATCTCGACGAATCCGCCGTCCAGCGACGCCGCATGATATTCCTGCCAGTGTACGGGGTGATTGCGCTTGCACTGGTGTTTGGCATCTACCAGTTCGCCACCTTCGAGGAAACAGCCATCGAAACAGTGCCAACGCAAGAGGGCGAAGTGGCTGTGTACGTACCCTTCACTCCCACCCCGCCACCGACGGAAGGGCCCACGGAGGCGCCCACGGAGGGTGCAGTTCCCACTACATGGGAGCAAGGTATCGGGGATTTATTCCAACAGCGATGCGCGGGCTGCCATACCGGCGACAGCGCCTCGGGTGGATTGGATGTCACTACCTATCAAAGCACGCTGGAGGGTGGAACTTCAGGCCCAGGAGTCGTCCCGGGTGACCTGGACGCCAGCCTGGCCATTCAACGACAAATCTCCGGTGGTCATCCGGGCGAATTCACGGACCTGGAAATCGGATGGGTTATTGACTGGGTTGAGGCTGGCGCGCCCGAAAACTAAGCCTCACGTCTCGCTTTGATGGAAAAGATCCCTAGTCATTCCATTAACAACGGCACCAGCCCCTGTCCACTGGTTGGCGTCCTGGTTAGTGATGTCACTCCTGGGGAATGATATCTGCCACTGGGCTAAAATCAGACCAACAAGGTATTAATAGAAGACGATATATTGGAGTGATGCCATTGCACCCGCCGCCGGCTTGCTGCCGGCCACACATTACCAACCCTTCACTCCGGACAGACAAGGGTCAATCCAGCAGAATGAGCCTAGACGCTGCAACCCTGATGCTGGCTTTGAAACGATTGGCTTCAATGTGCTTGTTATGATCCAATCTTCGGCAATCTCCCTATCTCAAACAGCTGTGTTTCCATTACCTCCGCTGGCACGTTGCGTTGATTCAAAGCTGAGCTGTAAATGAGTGAAATCACGAAGGTCGCATCCTGGATTCGGTCCAACCTGCGTGTGAAATTTGCGCTCGGCCTGGGATTGCCGCTCTTCTTCATCCTGACATCCCTGGCGGTCGGCAATTACCTGCGCGAAAGGAGGTTGGCCGAACAGCAGCTGGAGGACTCGGCCCAGCGGATCGGCGACTTTACCTTGGCCAGCCTGCGGCATGGAATGCTGCAAAATGAACCGGAACTCCTTCAGGAAGTGATGGAGGACCTGGTTGACTTACAAGATATCGAGCGCGTCAAGTTGGTGGACATGGGTGGCGAGACAGCCCTGGCAACCCAAAGCCAGCCGGACCTGGAGCCTGCCAGCGACATCGACTACACATGTACGCTTTGCCACCAGCATCCAGCAGCCGCCCGCCCGCGCTCGATGCGAATTGGGGAAAGTGATGGATTGATCCGCATCGCCTCCCCCATCCCAAACGACCCGGATTGCCATATCTGCCATGGACCTGAACCCTCCCATCTGGGCATGCTGCTGATCGATGTATCCTTCGCCGATCTGGACGCGCGATTACACCAGGACCTGGGCAGCAATCTGGCGCTCTCCGGTGGAGGCGCTCTGCTGGCCATAACAGTAGCCTACCTCCTGAGCCATTTACTGGTGGTCCGGCGGGTGGAATCTTTCAGCGAACCGGTGGCCAAAATCACAAGCGGCGACCTGACAGCCCATGTCCCAGGCGAGGATCAATCCACCGACGAGCTCGGCGCGCTCGCCCGGGCATTCAACCAGATGGCCGATCATCTCAATCGCGAGAAAAGGGCTGCCGACGCCCGGAGTCAGGTTCGACAGCGGGCTATCATCGAGGAGCGCAACCGACTTGCCCGGGAGCTGCACGACGGCCTGTCCCAACTGCTGGGCTATTTAAACGCCAAGGCGATTGCAGCGCGCCTGAAAGTCCAATCCGGAGATGGGGAGGGGGCGGCCGATCTGCTGCGGCAGCTGGAGGCAGCCTCTAAGGAACTCTTTACCGATGTTCGCGCCGCTATACTGGCACTCAAATCAAGTGGAGGCGCCGGCTTGGTCTTTCCGGAAAATCTGCGGACCTACATTCAGCGCTTCGAGGAATTGAGCGGGCTTGAAGTGGATGTCGAATTCTCACTTCAGCCCCTGGCCCACCAGGTATCGGCCGAGACGGAATTACAACTCCTGCGAATCACGCAAGAAGCTCTGGCGAACATTTACAAGCACGCGGAAGTGGACCACGCCGTGGTATCGCTTACGGTGGTTGATCATACGCTGGTGCTTCTTATACAAGATGAAGGCATTGGTTTTGAACCCGGAGCATCCGGGACCAAAGGAGCCGATGGGTATGGAATGTCCACCATGGGAGAAAGGGCTTCCGCCATCGGCGCTGATCTAAAGATAGAATCATCCCCAGGCGGCGGCACTCGAATCTTGGTCCGCACACCGTTGGAGGAGAGGTAATCTTCGTGATGGATGTTCTTGTTGCAGATGACCATTCACTGTTCCGGGACGGCATCGTCAGCCTGCTGGAAGCTGCCGGCCATCAAGTTGTCGGCCAGGTCGGCAATGGAGCCGAAGCCATTGAAGCCGCTGGGGAACTCGAGCCCGACCTAATCCTGATGGATCTCAACATGCCAGAGGTCAGCGGTATCGAAGCGCTGCGCGCCATCAAACGTGACCAACCCAGGATCCGGATCGTGATGTTGACCGTTTCCGAGGAAGATAGCGATCTACTGTCGGCAGCCCAAGCAGGCGCAGACGGCTACCTTCTCAAGAATCTTGATGGCGAGGAATTCATCGAGATGATGGATGGCCTGAAACGTGGCGAAGCCGCCATGACCCGGAAGACGGCGGCCCGCTTGCTCCGGAAGATGTCTAGCCCAGAATCCGAATCCGATGATGGCCGGGACGAGTTAACAGAGCGCGAGCTCGAGCTGCTGCAGCTTGTTGCCCGGGGCTTATCCAACC
>JBKHKF010000070.1:0-9807 GCA_046537745.1 Anaerolineales bacterium
CTTATGGCCCGAGTTATGAGCATCATCCAATCGGCCCAATGAATTTAGCAAAAAGGCTCTCGACCATAAAGCGAAGGATTCGCCGGCTCTCCAGCCCAGTTCACGGGCTAGCTCGATGGCTTCGTCGTAGTTTGCCAGTGGTTCCTTCGGTGCGACATCGGCGCCGACGACGGGCTCCGCCATAGAGTCGTTATAGCGAAGGGCGTAAGGGACTAGTGAACTGACCAGTCTTTGTTTGTCGTTGATCGAACGCAGCAAATCAATCGCCCGTTCATAGTACTTGGCGCCGCTTATCAAATCGCCGCTTAGCATGGAAGACATCCCCAGAAAGTCCAGAGTCTCCGCGATCCCTTCTCGATCATCCAGCGCTTCAAAAATCTCCAGGGCTTCCCGATGGTGGCTTTGGGCTTGTTTCGGATTGCCGACGTTGATGTGCCAGTTGCCGAGCCGATTAAGGCTGCGGGCGATCAACTCTGCATCGTCGATCTTTCTGGCCAGGGCAAGTGCCTCTTTGAAATAGTCACCGCTCAGATCGTAATCCTTGGCTGCCCACAGCTTGCCCAGATCGAGCAAGGCCGACCACTGGATTTTCGTCTCTTCGAGCTCTTCTCCAATAGACAGGCCCGCCTCGAAGTCCTCTTGCGCCGCCTCGAACTCTCCTACTATCTCGAAGGTGAGGCCGCGCTCCCGGAGCAAGTCGGCCTCATCCAGCGGCTGATTGAGTTCTCTCGTCACTTCGAGTGCCGAGGTGAAGTGCTCCAGCGCCTCGGCATTCGCAAAGCGATTCCGAGCATTTTCACCAGCCAGCCTGAGATATTGAAGCGCTTTCTTTTGATGACCTCCCTTAAGGAAATGATTCGCCAAGATCGGGGCCATCTCTTTGGTCCGTTCCGGATATCTATCCTCGATGGCCGCACCAACCTGCTGATGGAGTTGCTTTCGTTCGCGCTTCAGTAGCAGCCCGTACGCTGTTTCCTGGAGCAGCCCATGGCGGAACTCGTATTCCGTCTCCGGTTCCTTCGCCACCGCTTGTACCAGGCCGGCGGTCTCCAGTGCGTCCAACGATGTGTCCAGCGTCATCGGTTCTCCCCGAGATATCTCACCGCTTTGAGCGGCGCGAAAACTCTATATTGGCTACTCCATGGCATTCCCAAAACCCTTTCGAATGACAGCTTATTGCGCTAAGTGGTTTCGGAATACATATTCCGTGTTCAAATCAAATGCGTCCTGCCGCAGGAGACTCCTAATCTCTGGAAGTGCCAGCTCGCAATCAGCGTCATTCGTGCGCGGTCTCTTCCATCACATCTTCAAGTACCCGGACTTGAAACCGCCGGCCGATGACAGCTGCTACCTGTAGTGTGCGTTTTGCTTCATCAGGCAAACGGTCGATGCGGGCGGTCAAGACACCCTGCAGCGTGTCCGGTATGTCGATAGCTTCGAGCGATCCATCGATGACCCAGCGATCGCCTTCCTGAACGAGGAGCCCCCGATCGATCAGCATGCTTAAAACCTCTTCGACAAAAAAGGGATTGCCCTCGGTTTTGTCGAGAATGCGGGTCCTGACTTCCGCCGGCAGCGTCTCCGCCGCCAACAAGTTGCTGACAAGCTGCTGGTTATCTTCCGTCGAGAGCGGTGCCAGGTGGATTTCCAACGCGCCAGCCCCGCTGATATGGCGCGCCTGTTCGACCATCCGCCAGCCCTGCGAATCCCGATCGGGACGAGCGACCAAGACGACAATCAACGGTACGTCCACAACCATAGGCAAAACTTTCAAACCTAAATCCACTGAACTCGGATCAGCCCAGTGGAGGTCTTCGACGACGAGCACGGTTGGCTGTTCGCTGGCCATGGCTTGAAGCAACCTGGCGAAGGCCTCGGCGTACTTGTCCTGAAGCGCTGGGCCTTGCAGGTACTCAACCTTGGACTGCAGTTTTTCCTCCAGTTCGAGTCCGAGAAGATGAGCCAGGTACGGATAGATCTCCTCCGTCTCCTCTGCGAGAAGCTCTTGGATCCTGGTTCTCAGCGCCGACCGGATCTCTTCCGTTGGTGACCCGGCGGGTGCTCCTATCATCCCCCGGATCACGTCCGAGCTTAATTGATGAGCCATGTTAATGCCGAAGGAGGGACAGCGCCCTTCGATCCAATGCAGCGTCTCCTCATCCCCCGAGGTGACCTCACGGCGCCATTCTTCAACCAGTCTGGACTTGCCGAGGCCAGCTTCACCGGCGATGGTGATAATCGATCCCGAACCTTCTCGCAGCTCCTTTGTTCGCTCAAGTAAGGTGGCATACTCCCGCGCACGGCCAACTAGTGGTGATACAAGGCCAGCCGTCTCACGGGAACGTGCCTCTCCCTCCCGCTCATGTTTGACCCTGTAGATATGAACGGCCTCATTCTTGCCCTTGATCTCGATTTCGCCGAGATCCTCATATACAAAGGCTGGACCAGCAAGACGCCTTGTCCTTTCTGAGATCACGATGGAACCCGGCTCGGCTGCCGATTGAAGTCGGGCTGCCAGGTTAATGGTGTCTCCCACTGCCAGGTACTCCATATGCAGGTCTGTGCCGATGTTGCCGACGACGACCCGGCCAGTATTGAGGCCGACCCGCATCTGGAAATCTTCCACCTTATCCTGCTGCTTGAGTTCGTGAGCATAGGCTTCTGTCTTCTCCAGGATAAGAAGGGCCGCACGAATGGCTCGTTCGGCGTCGTCTTCATGGGCCAGTGGAGCGCCAAAAAAGGCCAGCACTCCATCGCCAAGGAGTTGGGCTATGGTTCCTTCGAATTGATAGACAGCTTGACTGGCTCGCTCGTGAGAGCCTGAGATGATATGCCGCCACTCCTCAGGGTCCATAGAATCAGCCAGTGCAGTTGAACCGACGATGTCGGCAAACAAGGCCGTTACGAGCTTGCGTTCCCCCTGGAGGCGATCTTTCTGCGCCGTAATCCGCTGCGCCATTTCCTGCGGGGTGGCGCGACGCAGTGCGTCCAAGGATTGTGAGCGCGTAACTTGAGCCTCCCGGGCTCGACTACCCTCTTCAGTCAGGTTTTGGCCGCAGTATTTGCAAAACTTGGGGGATCCTGAGATCGATACCCCACAGTTGGGGCAAACTTGCTCTAAGGGCTGCCCACAGTTCTCGCAGAACCGCGCATCTGAGCTATTCTCATGGGAGCAATTTGGACATTCCATCAAGCTCTCCTTCACTTTGTTCAGCTCAGCGACTATGCTAAATTGTGGCTCCATCCAAATGATGTCATACCAATGTGCTCAGCCGGCGGGCTAAATTACCAAGCATCGCCATACTCACCTCCGGCCGATCCCGCAATATCGATTCAAAAGCATCGCCATCGATTACAAGGAATTTGAGTTTTCCACCAATTGCCCGGACGCTGGCTGAACGGGGCTGCGAGGCCAGAATTGCGAGTTCTCCAATCGGCTGGCCAGCGCCGATGCGGCGCAGTTCCTTCTGGCTACCATTCGCCTCCTTGGTAACGGAAACCTGCCCTTCCACAATAAGGTACAGTTCATCTTCTAATTGACCTTCTCGGCAGAGATAGTCACCCTCAGGGATCGTCCGCTCGTCAGCGATCTCAGCAATGCGATGGAGATCCTCCGGATCGAGCCCCTCGAAGATAGGGATCTGGCGCAGATGGAGAATCCTCTCCATGGTTGACAAGGTTGCAAGTGTTTCCGTCATACGCATTCCCTCCTGCGGCGCCACGTCAACCAAAGCTTCGTGAACAATTGCTGAATCATCATGTTCTATCTCGGCCTGAAGGTGGTGTAATTCCTCGCGCAAATGCTTTGCTCGTGTGCGCAAGGCGATGGCCCGGATCCAGGGATCCGAGTTCTGGCTCAATGACTCCAGGACCTGGCCAAAATGTGGGGCCTCCTCTTGTTCCGAATCTTGCTCCAATAGTGGAATGAACCGACGGACGATCCTTGGTTCCGCCAAAGTTTCCAGCGCTTCTAGTGCCTGCGGTCGCAGCTCTCGATCATCTGCAGCCAACCCGCGCTCCACTAGCTCCAGTGGTTCATCGGACTGAAGCTTCATTAGGGCCTGGAGGACGAGATCGGTGCAGGCAGACTGACGCCGTTCCACCAGGTCTTCCAGGAACAGGACTTCTGGCCCAGGGTCTTGCTGCACTTCAGTTGATAGGCGTGCCTGCTGATTTTGAAGTGCCTCCAACTCACGAATCTGCTCCAGAATCCACTCTATCAAACTTTCTCTAGCCGTCTCCGTCTCCACTGCCAGCGCCTGCAAAGCTGCTTGCTGAACCCATAGGGTCCCACCTTCAACGAGATCAAACAATCTCCCGGCTTCGATCCCCAGGCGCGCAGCCGCAGCCGCCGCGGCGCTCCGCACCCGCCGATCCTTGTCTTCCATACCGGCCAGGACCAATTTCTCGGCGCGCTCTACCTTGTGTTGGCCCAACGCAGACATCACAAGCTGTCGAATTCTTATAGATGAATTTGCGGCAAGCACTTCAAGTTCATCCAGAGGTAGTTTGATATTTCGATCATGAGCGACGCGAAGCGCGGCGATCGAACTGTCCTCATCCTCTGACCGCAGAAGAGTCGTGAGAGTTTCTTTACCAGACTCTGGATCAGCCGTGGTGATCTGTACGGCTGCCGCTTCCGCACGAACCATGGGAACCTCATCAGCGAGTGCCTCATTGAGCCACTCCTCGGTTGAATTGAAACTTCCCAATGCCCGCACAGCCGCGCGGCGCACATTGGGGGCTGGATCCCCTAGCAGCGGCCTGATAGCGTGTGCAGTCGTCTTCGCGCTCAACGAGACCAAAGTATCAACTGCGGCCTGGCGAACATCCGCGGAATCATCGTCCAGGGCCGACACCAGCGGATCGATCTCCTTAAGCTCCATACGACCCATTAGCTCGGCTGAAATGCGTCGCACATTCGAATCGGAATTCCCAAGGGAATCGATCATCAGCTGTCGCGCCTGAGAATCTACCCGTAAGCGGCCAAGCCCTCCAGGTGAATCGGTGAAGACATCGACGAGTCCATGGCGGATGGCATCCAGCAGTGCTTGGCCATAGGCAGATCGCATGCGCCAACAAACTACGATACCCACCAGCGAAACCAAAATACCGAGCAGAAAGATTTGCTGGGTCGAAAGGTTTTGCTGTCCGAGCAGCAACAGCACGCCTGACAGCGAAGTGCCAACCTGAGAGGGCACGCCGGATTCGAAGGCTCGCAACTGTTCGCGACGCTCCGCATGGTAGACACTAAACAGCGCGTTCCACGCCGTCCAACCGGCTCCATTGATCCAGACCATATGAGTGAACCGCAGCGCGACAGCGGTGACCAGGGTGAACTCGACTAACCATAGACTGAAACCCGCCAGGTAGATCACAGTAACCATGAGAATGACATTGACGATGCCAAAGCGAAAATAAATGCGGCTTGATAGGAGGGATAAAAGCAAGGTCGAGAACATAACAATGCTGGTGAAGTTCCCAAGGAATCCCGCCAGTGCAGCCTCATCGGGATAAAAGCTGGTAACTATTTGATTAAAGGGAAACCAGACGGAAAAGTAGAGGATCGAAAAAATCACAGAGGCGATAACAATCAACTGCAACAGGCGGCTGTGTCGAAGAGTTCGCACACCCGCCATCACATCGCTCAGTGTGCCAGACTTGTCATCATCGGAACTCTGTTCCGGCAAGCCCTCGGTTAAGCGACGCACAACCAAAAGGGCGAGCAGCAACAAAAGTGCGTACACCAGGAACAGGTTCTCGGTGCCGATGGTGTCCGCCAGCGGCCCGGTAACTGCATGGCCGATGATCCCGCCAAAGATGGAGGCGGAGGCGAAGAGGGAAAAGAGTCGTTTTGCTTGTCTGGTATCAAAGGATTGGCTTGCCAAGCTCCAAGCGGCTGTTACCAGAACCCAGGATATCACCTGGACGCTCAACCACAGCACCGGGTATATGGCTGGGATACCGAAAAAGATGAGAAACCGCCCCAATACCAGGAGCAGGGCCACTCCTGTGTACAGACCATGGAGGAAGCGCCAACCGAAGCGAGACAGGCCGGTCGCGTAGAGCAGAACCGCCAGGAAGGTCAAGGCGCCCAGGCCCATGTACATCCAGGGCAGCCGGTCGACTCCATAGCGTAAGAAGAAAAGGGCGTCACTGGCGTTCATACCCAGGCCGCGACCTGCTTCCCCGAGCCCGAACACCAGCGCCAGCAATCCGACAGCCCGCTCCTCGCGGGCGCGAACGCCAAGCCCCCGGATCGCACGTGACACCACTTTTGCCTTCACGGTCATCTTGTGATCTCTGCTCAGTTCGTCCTGTCTACATCATAAGGTGATGAAAAGGTTACGCCTCCCAAGCAAGTTCATTTTTGCGCCCGTATTGCACCGCCATTCTGATGTTGGCCTATATAGGAAGAGTGATGGATCGATCGTGGCGGCAGCGTTGAGGAGGTCCTGTCCCTTGAAGAGCTTCCGCTCCATCAGCCGTTGTTGCTAGTTGAAGGAGTGGCTCCAGCGCGATTGTACTAAGTTTTCGCAAGAAGCAAGGGTCAGCTTTCTTATCTAAATCAGGGAAGGCGAAAGTTCACAGAATGATCTCCATCGAATAGACTAAGGATCTTGGGTTTGCACCTTGTCAAGGGTATAAATTCGGGTAGGGGCTGTAAACCTTTGATCCAAGCTTAAGTCCCAGGTTTTGAATCTTTCCTGACCAGATACATACCGACATGGCCTAAGCCAGCTTATTGACGTTGAAGTGCAAGCCAATAGAATTTCGTCGTCGAAGTTTCGAGCAAGCGCAGATCTGTGGACTGCGCTTAGGCGGCCAACCGGGCGATCCGAGGTACCCCTTCTGGCGTTTACATCTCACACCGTAAGGTTGCGGTTCGGCGCAGTTTAATCTTAAGGTCCCAGGCCGCATGGGCCTTTTCTGGCAATGATGGTGGTAGCAGGGGTTTATTCTGTGCTTGCCGAATGAGCCCCGCTGCCTGATCAGGAGCAAAGGCACGCGCGAGGGTGCTGCTTTCATTGAGCATGACTTCATGGGTTGGCAGTTCGCAATCATGGCTGTCGATCCACGGCTGCTGAGCTCGTTCGACCATCAGGGATGAGGTTTTTTCAGACCTAAGAAGGGGCGGCATCGGCCGTCTCTTGCGATCCATTTGTGGTAGCTTTGGTTGGAGGCCAGAAGACCTCCACGTCTCATCCAACTCTCAAGGAAAGGCATGACGCACGAGCCCACCGCACCACATGTAGATCCAGCCTGGCGCCGGACCCTGTACATTGTGTTCACCGCCCAGGTCATGACCGCCGTTGGCTTCTCCAGCGTATTTCCCTTCTTGCCGCTTTACGTCAGCGATCTCGGCTCTACCTCAGGTCTCAGCGTGGAGCTGCTTTCCGGATTGGTTTTTTCGGCGCAGGCCTTCACGATGATGATAGCATCGCCGATATGGGGCGCGCTGGCGGACCGCTGGGGCCGCAAACTGATGGTCGAGCGGGCCATGTTTGGCGGCGCGGTTCTCCTGCTGTTAATGGCTTTCGTGCGCTCGGCCGAGGAACTGGTGCTGCTGCGGGCGCTACAGGGCATGGTCACCGGCACAGTCTCTGCTGCCAATGCACTGGTGGCCTCGGCAGCGCCGCGGGGGAGGACCGGCTTTGCCATGGGAATGCTCCAGGTCGGACTCGGAGCCGGCGTGGCGCTCGGTCCACTTATCGGCGGCGCGGTGGCGGACGCCTATGGATATTCGGCGGCCTTCTTTGTGACGGCGGCGCTATTGCTGCTGGCCGGGCTCTTGGTGTTATTCGGGGTCAATGAGCAGTTTGATCCAGCGCAGGGCGAGGAGCTCGAGCCGCTGGCTTTTCGCCGCAAGTGGATGGACATTCTGAGTCTTCCAGGCGTCCGAATCACTTATCTGCTCGAATTCCTCAGCTACCTCGGCCGCATGATGCTCATCCCCGTGCTGCCATTGTTCATTGCCGATTTGCTGCAGGCGGATATTGGTCTCAACACCTTCACCGGCATGGTGATTGGCGCAGGATCAGTAGCAACCACTTTAACCGCAGTCTACTTCGGCGGCCTTGGCGATCGCATTGGCTATCGGAAGGTGCTGGTGGCCGCGGCGGTGGCGACCGGGGTGGTGTACGCCATGCATGCTTGGGCACAGAACGGGTGGCAGTTATTGGTCATGACCGCGATAGCGGGCGTCGGCCTCGGGGGCGTGCGGCCCTCCATTGGCGCGCTATTAGCGGCCCACTCGCATCGGGGCGATGAGGGAGCTGTCTATGGGCTGGACAATTCGGTGCGGGCGGCCGGCCGCGCGCTGGCGCCGTTGATCGGATCGCTGATCGCAGTCGAATTTGGCATCCGGGCGGCCTTTCCCATCGCCGGCGCGGTGATGCTGCTGACTGCCTGGACAGCGTGGGCCAGGCTCCCGCGCGCGGAGTTGGCCGGCCAGGTTGCCGACTAAGGGAAATGTGATCATCGCCCTGTCTTACGTCCTCAGGTAAACGACACGCTCTGAGGATCCCTCCGCCGTTCGGCCGTGCACGCAGCCAAGCGGGTTTGCCTTATCTGAAAAGCGCAGGTGGTTACTTTTGAGCGAGCGCTACAACGATGCGCTGCTGGTAAGCGAGGTTTCCATCTTCTTCGAATACCTGCCACTTCTGGTTGACCTTGCGCTCCACCTTGGCAAGAGTCGCCTCGTCCGCATCCCCCCTGAGGCTCATACGCAAAGCCCTTGGCCGGAATGCTTCATCGCGCTCAGTTTACCCGCGGAATGTGGGCCGGCATGGCTTCCAACGGAGACCGGCCACAGCCTTGCAGATGGAATCTTCGGGTTCTGTGCCGCTAATCCGTTGCAGGTTCCGGCACCCGGCCGTCCTCGGTGACAAAGCGATCCACCAGGGAGGACAAAGAATCCCGGAAAGAGCTGTATTCAAGCTCCTGTATGGGGAGCATGGCGGCACCGATGAAGCCCTGCTCGCGCATCTCGGCCGCCTTGCGCTGCGCCTTCGCCCTGGTCTCATCCCAAGCGACATTGCCAAAGATATCCACCCGATCCGATAGCCGGCCGTTCTGATTGACGGAGTAGGCGCAGCACGCGACCAGCGGCAGACAGTAGGGTCCAGTGACGGGGGTGTTGATCGCCACCGGCATCAGCGGCATGTGATGGCTGCCGCGGGCGTCGCCGGCCACGTAGTGTGCGGTCAGGTAGGGACTGACGATCTCCTCCGGCGCCGGAAAGATATTTTGCGACCGGACGATGGCGACGGGGTCATCTTTACCTTTGTACTCGCCGGCGATGGTGTGCAGCCTATCGGTCGAGACGGAAACCACTTTCTGGTCGGGGTAATTGCGCGATTGGATCGATTGAATCCCAAATCGATTTTCATCGCGCAGCAGCACTGCCAGATCGATATGCTCCTCGGGTGCGTCCAGCTCGAGGACCTTGTCGCCCTGGGCGTGCTCCATGTCGATAACCCGAAAGCGAAATCCCTTTTTCATCTTGGGCAGCATCAGGCCGGCACAGAACATGGGGTTGGTGAAGGCAGCCCAAAGGGGGAAGTTGAACGCGCCAGGACCGCATTTGTCGGCGGTGAAAATCATGAAGGGTTCCGCCTTGCGATATGGATCGGTTTCATCGAAACTGATTTCCGCTGCTCCCGGTCCGGCGCCGCGCACATTTCCGGAGGGGGCGTCCTTGAGCAAGTCCTGACCCGCCCCGTAAAGTCCCTGATCTCTGGCGACATCGGTGGCCGCCTCAAAAACGCGCCAGGCGAGATTGTGGATCTCTGCGTTCCCCTCGCC
>JBKHKF010000071.1:0-9778 GCA_046537745.1 Anaerolineales bacterium
CTACATTTATAGAGCAGGAGAAAGCGAGGTGCGATCTCCTGGTACAAATTACCCCGCTCATTTGACTTCACTCTCGGCAGATTATAGAATGTTGTTATGACATCATCATAGGTTGGGCAATCAGCGGTTTCGAGCCGAATGGAGTGTTGCAAGGCCTGAAAACCCACCCGTCGACCACAGGAGTTATGAGAAACTCATGACAGCGAAAATTTCGGTTTGCTTGGTAGGCGCAGGCAGGGCTGGAAAGGTTCATGCGCAGTCCCTGCTGCAGCATGTTCCCAATGGAATACTGTCGGCCGCAGTGGACGCAGATGCGGATACACTGGAGGCCTTTATCCAGGAGCACCCCGTTGATGAAACCTTCCCCTCCTTGGAAGCCGCCCTCCAGGACGCCACTTTCGATGCGGTAGTCATCACCACCCCAACCTTTGTTCACCGAGATCTGGCCGTGAGAGCTGCGGAAGCCGGCAAACATATCTTCCTGGAAAAACCAATGGCTCTCGATCTTCAAGAGTGCGATGACATCATCGAGGCGGTCGACAAAAACAACGTTCTGTTGCAAATAGGATTCATGCGTCGATTCGATCCAGAATTTCAAGCTGCCGCGGAGAGAATCGAGGCTGGCGAGATCGGCCAGCCTATGATGATCAAATCGCTCACCCACGGCCCTGGCTTGCCTCCACCTTGGGCTCGACGACTTGAGACATCTAATGGAAACCTGGCAGAGGTCAACAGCCATGATTGGGATTGCACCCGCTGGCTGATGGGCTCCAACCCCGAACGCGTCTACGTCGAAGTGGCTAATTTTAAGGGCGAAGCCCGTGGGGTCGAAGATGAAGATTTTTACGACAACGCCCTAGTCAATATCCGCTTCGAGAGCGGAGGATTGGGATCCATCTCGGGAATCTGCCCGTGCGACTATGGATACGACGCCCGCGCCGAAATTGTCGGCGAGAAGGGCATCATGCAAATTGGGCAAATGCAGGGGCAAGCCGTGATTATCGGGGTCAACCGAGATCAGGGACTTCAAACGCCAATATTCCGCACATGGCCGGAGCGCTTTGCCTGGGCCTACATTCGTGAGATGGAGCACTTCGTTGAGTGCATTCAAACGGAAACTCAGCCCTCGGTTACCGGCGAGGATGGTCGGTGGGCTGTCGCAGGTGTACTTGCAGGAACTCGTTCATTTCTCGAAGAACGCCCGGTGGATCTTGAGGAAGTCCTCAAAGAGGCGGAGTGAGAGAGCCTGATGAAAGAAGGCCCTATTGAATGGGGGATAGCGCAACCGGCCTGTCGTGCTTACCCTCACTGACACGACAGATACACCACCGGGCTCTCTCCTGGCAGCTCCAACAGGACCTGCTGAGAGGATGTTTTCTTGCTGTTTCCAAGCATGTGCAGGAGTAATACCTGGCATGAGAGTTCAAGCCCATGCTTCCGATTCCAAGCCACGCTTCCCACCTGCTTTGGGAGCAACAGAGCAATGATTCCCTTTTGACACCAGTTTCAATGGAGTTAATGGAAATGAGAACCGTACCCTACAGCTTTGACGTTTCGGTCGAGGATAAGATCCTGAGTGAGTACGACAACCATATCGTGCGCAAGCTCTCAGCGATGAAAGGTCAGTTCCTGGATGAGGATGCCTATCGGCACATGGTGGAGGATGGCGATCCTGCCCTCTATGAAGTCTACGCACTTGACCGGCCCGAAGTCGCCGGTGAAATCCGCCACGGCCTCTCCGTGGTCCACCCGGGCACGGTCGGCAAAGAATTCTACATGACCAAAGGTCATTTTCATGAGGTTTTGGAGACTTCGGAGATTTACTACTGCCTGCGAGGCCGAGGGATGATGGTCATGGAAACTCCGGAAGGTGAGTGGGCCGTTGAGCCGCTGAAGCCAGGATCGGTGCTCTACGTTCCGCCCCGCTGGGCCCACCGTTCTGTCAACACCGGCCTCAAAGAGTCCCTCGTGACCTTCTTTGCTTATCCCAGCAACGCCGGCCACGACTATGGTTCCATTGAGAAACAAGGATTCCGTAAGCTCATCCTAAACAAGAACGGCGAACCAGAAATCGTGGACAACCCACGCTGGCTACCTCCGGAGAAACGCTGAGTGACCGGGCTTGCCGAAAAGCGTGTCCTTGTAACGCCAACCTCCTTCGCCCGTCACGATCGGGAGCTGCGTGAGCATCTTGAGCTGCAAGTCCGTGAGACTGTTTACAACGAAAAAGGGAGACCTCTCACCTCCGAGGAGCTCGTGAGGCGCATCCCCAAGTTCGACGGTTTCATCGCCGGCCTGGACGAAATCGACCGGCCAGTGATCGAGGCGGCTGATCACCTTAAGGTAATCGCACGCTACGGTGTCGGCGTCGACAATGTGGACCTTGAAGCGGCAGCCTCCCGGGGAATTGTCGTATGCAACACCCCAGGAGCTAACGCCGATTCCGTGGCCGAGTTGGCCATCGGCCTCATGCTGGCCATAGCCAGAAAGCTGTGTCAGGCCTCCTCCGCCACCAAATCCGGCGAATGGCCGCGCCTGGATGGACGCGTGCTTGCCGGCAAGACTGTGGGCCTCGTCGGATTGGGCTCGATTGGCAGCTCCGTAGTACTCCGGCTCAAGGGGTTTAATTGCAACACGCTTGCCCACGATCCGTTCATTGCATCCCACCGTAGCGACGACCTGGGTGTCCGGCTGGTCAATTGGCCTACGCTTCTTGCGGAGTCGGATATCCTCTCTTTGCACTGCCCCCTGACGGAACAAACCCGTGGGCTGATGGACAGCAAAGCCCTGCGCCAAATGAAGTCCGGCGCCATTCTTATCAACACTGCCCGCGGCGGACTAATTGATGAGGCGGCGTTGGCCGAGGCCATACGCAATGGACACATAGCCGGCGCCGGGCTGGACGTATTTAGCCAGCAGCCACCTGAAACCCCTCATCCGTTACTGGATTTGCCCGCAGTGATCGCAACCCCACACATGGGGTCTCACACCGATGGCGCCGTCAACGCGATGGGATGGGCGGCGCTGCAGGATTGTCTGGCTGTCCTGAAGGGGGAAGAGCCGAGCAACCGCGTCATCTAGACCGCCGGAGAAAGCATGGATAAGGAAAAAACGCTCGAACGCCTCGCCGAACTTGGCGTCATCGCCGTCCTCCGGGGACCAAGCGAAGATCTTACCGTGAAAATGGTCGAAGCCTTGGTCGAGGGCGGAGTTCGAGGCATCGAGATTACATTCACAACACCTAACGCGACGCAGGTCGTGCGCGACCTTCTTCATTCCTTTAGTGAGGAGATTGTCCTTGGCATGGGCACCCTGACCGAGCCCGATCATGCCGAAGAGGCAAAGCAGGCTGGAGCGTCCTTCATTGTCAGTCCCTACACAGAGAGCTCGCTAGCCTCGGCTATGACCGACACCGGCCTGGTTGTCATGCTGGGCGCGCTAACCCCCTCCGAGGTCATGCGATCCCTTCAGCTGGGTTCGGATATCGTCAAGCTCTTCCCTGGATCGGCCTTTGGGCCTGATTATCTTCGCGCCCTCCGGGGTCCATACCCTCAGCTCAACGTCATGCCCACCGGCGGAGTCGATCTGGATAACCTGGCGGATTGGTTTGCCGCCGGAGTGTTCGCTGTCGGGGCAGGTAGCTCCCTCTGCCCCCGCGAATGGGCCCAACAGGGGGAGTTTCACCGGATTTCCAAAAGGGCGGAGCAGTTCATGACGGTCGCAAGACAGGCCCGCTCCGCCACTTGAAACCGGACGATGAAGGCGGAACATCGGACTGAGGTAGAGACATTTATTTGCGAAGGAGAACATACCCATGGCAGAAAACTCATTCACTGACGAGTTTGACATCGTCGAGAAGGACCATCCAACGTTTTACTTCATCGGGGTAACCACGAGCCAATCTTCCATTATGGATGTGTTCCCACGATGGATGGAAGCCTTAGACCGTCCGGAGATCATCATGGAGGGGGTCGATCACGAACTTCACGACGACCCTGCAGCCTACCGCCAGTCCGTCGCTCAAATCAAGTACGATCCGCTATCCCTCGGTGCCCTTATCACCACCCACAAGATCGACGTGCTCGAGGCCGCCGGGGATATGTTCGATATCCTTCACTCTTCTGCCCGCCTCACCGGGGAGGTCTCCTGTATCTCAAAGCGTGACGGACAGCTCGTCGGGCATGCCAAAGATCCCCTGACTGGCGGCATGAGCCTGGATGCCATTCTGGGCGAAGGGTATTTTGGCAAGACCGGCGGTCATGTGATGAACATCGGCGCTGGTGGCTCCGGCAAAGCCATCGCTTTGCACCTCATGCAGAAAGAGGAGGCAGCTGATCGACCGAAGCGGTTCTTCATGATCAACCGGTCACAGCCGCGACTGGATGATGTCCAGCAGATGGTGGCGGAGGTAGGGACCGACATCGATTACGAGTATGTGCTGAACGAGGACCCAAGGCGCAATGACGAGATCATGGCCCAGCTCCCTGAAGGTAGCGTCGTGATCAACGCGACGGGATTGGGCAAGGATCGGCCCGGCTCACCGGTTACCGACGATGGATTGTTCCCCAGAAACGGGGTCGCCTGGGAGATTAACTATCGGGGCGAACTGGATTTCTGGCATCAGGCCAAAGCCCAGGAGGAGAGCCGCAATCTGACGGTTGAGGATGGATGGCTGTACTTCCTCCACGGATGGTCCCAGCACATCGCGGAGGTGCTGCACATCGAAATCGACGATGAGACCTTTACCGAGTTGGCCGAGATCGCCGAGACTCTTCGGCCTCCACTCGTCTACAAGCCCCGGAAGTGAATGGAGTCAGGGCAAAAAAGCGGCTTTTCCGCGATATACGGAGGTGAGGGATGAACGGCGTCGGCATCTACTATGCGTATTGGATCCAGGAGTGGGACGCGGATTTCCACCCTTATATAGACAAGGTCTCCGATCTCGGCTTCGACATGCTCGAGATCAATGCCGGCACCATCGGCCGGATGTCAATGGAGAAGCGGCGAGGCCTGCGCAGCCACGCAGAGGACAGAGGGATCACGCTCAGCTATTGCGTTGGCCTGACCGCTGAGCATGACCTTACTTCAGAATCAAGCGAAGTTCGCTCGGCCGGGATCCAATTCATCCAAGACATGGCGAAAGGCATCGGCGAAATGGGTGGCGGGAACCTGGGTGGGATCCTCTACGGCAGCTGGCCCGCCACCTTGCCCGCTGGTGTGATGGATAAGCGCCCACTGGTCGAACGCAGCCTGGAGAGCATGCACGAAGCCATTGGCGCGGCTGAGGATAACAACGTCACCCTCTGCCTGGAAGTTGTCAACCGCTTTGAACAGTACATCATGAACACGGCCGCGGAGGGCCGAGAGTACGTTGAGGCCCTTGCCAGCCCAAACGCCAAGCTGTTGCTGGACACCTTTCACATGAACATCGAAGAGGTTTCGTTTTCCGATGCAATCGAGACGGCGGGGGATTACTTGGGCCATCTTCACATCGGTGAGAACAACCGGATGCCGCCAGGGTTTGGCCATCTACCCTGGCAGGAGATAAGCCAGGTACTGCGGAAAGTCGGCTACCGTGGAGACATCGTGATGGAACCCTTCCTCAAACCTGGTGGGCAGGTGGGTCGGGATATTCGTGTTTACCGGGATTTGGGACGGGGCATGGACCTCGATCGGGAGGCGAAGAGGGCTCTGAAGTTTGTTAGAGAGTTGCTCGAGCCGACGCGGTGAGGGGCATTAAAAAGGACCGGTCAATGCACTGGCAGAAATGTCCGGCGGTGCCGGACCCTACTTCAGAATCGACATCCCACCATCAATCTGGAGTGCCTGTCCCGTTAGCCAGTCGCTTTCCTCCGCCGCCAGATAAACGGCGGCGTGGGCTACATCTTGCGGCTGGCCGATTCGTCCCAGCGGCGCCTCCGAGGCAAGCTCCTGCTGGGCTTCCTCCGTCGCAACATCTTCAATCAGCATATCCGTATACACCGGCCCGGGGCAGATCGCGTTGACTCGGATGCCGAAGGGTGCTAATTCAACCGCCATCCCGCGCGTCATGGCGATGACAGCCCCCTTCGAAGCGCTGTACGCGGTGTGGCCGGGCTCTCCAACAACCCCAGCCTTTGAGGCGATGTTGATGATCGCCCCTCCGCGATTTTCCCTCATCAAGCGAACGATCTCTTGGGAGGGGAGCACCGTCCCTACCACATTGATTCGGTACATTCGATCCCAAAGCCCCTCGGTCTCCTCTGTAAATGGCGCCTTGGCGTGATCCCCTGCATTATTCACGAGAATCTCGGGCAGTCCAAAGGCCTCTTTCGTTCGTTCAACCAGCTTTTCCACCTGGCTCCGGTCGGTGACATCCGTTTGCACGAACAGCGCCCTACCCCCCTCCTTCCTCAACCCTTCGGCAGCTTGATGACCTCGTTCGCTGTTCCGGGCAGCCAAGACAACTCGGCTCCCCTCCCGACAAAACTCTTCCGCGATGGCCAGGCCGATCCCTCGGCTCGCCCCCGTGACAATCGCAACTTGATCCTCCAGACGCCCCATCTTCATTCGGCCTCCAATTCTTCAGGGATTGCTGCCAGATCGTCAAAGATCGGCTTGGAGGCCTCGAACAAGGCAACATACTGCTCATAGAATGGTTGGTAAAAATCGTGTCGCTGCATATCCGGCAGTGTACGGTCAGTGGTCTTTGTAAATCGCTCCGCCGTTGATGCCAGATCGTCAAATTCGCCCACCGCGTAGCCAGCCAGGATAGCGGACCCTAAGACCCCGAATTCGCTCCGATCCAATCGGACGTAAGGAACCCCCAGAATGTCGGCTTTGATCTGGTTCCACAACTCGCTCTTGGCACCGCCGCCGATGACCCTGGTCTCGCGCACATCAAGATCCGGCAGCATGCTGCGAACGATGTCCAGGTAGTAGGCGTACTCATAGCCAACCGCCTCCAGCATAGCCCGGTACATATGAGCCTTCTCGTGGGACCAGTTGAGTCCGACATATAGGCCACGGGTGTTGGGATCGCTGGGGCAGACTCGCCCGCCAAGGTGGGGATGAAAGATAAGCTTCTCGGAGCCGGGTGGAACCTCCGTGGCCATCCGATCCAGCCACTGGTAGACATCGACCCCCTCGGCCTCCGCTTCCGATCGCTCCAGATCGGCGATCTCATCCCTGAACCAGCGCAGGTTGAGACCGCCGCCGTTGATATATCCAAGCGTGTAATAAAGATCGGGGATGGCCAGATGGGCCGTGAAGAGCGTTGAGTTCTCCACATCGCCTACGAAATCATCGACGCATACCGCGAAAACGGAAGCTGTGCCAGCGACATCGAAGACGAGTCCCGGCCGTACCATGGCAGCTCCCAGCATCCCGGCCGCCTGATCGCCACATCCTGCCGCTATCGGCGTCCCCGGAGCCAGGCCGGTCGCCTCGGCCGCTCCGGTGGTTACTTCGCCGATGACATCCCAAGGGTTGACAATTCGAGGCAGTTTCTCTTTGTCCACCTCGAATAAATCTACGAGTTCATCGGACCAGGATTTTGCTGCTGTGTCGCTGAAACAGGTGAAGTGGAGATAGGTCTTGTCAATGAACGCATCTTCGCCCCGCAGACCAGCCATACGTCCCGCGACGTAGGCGCCAGGAACAACGAACTTGGCGATCTGCTCCCAGACCTCTGGCTGTTCGTGCTTCCACCATAGAATCTTAGCCCCATGGGAAATCGTAGGCGGCCCGCCGGTCAACGATGTGATCTTGGCGCCGTGCTTTCGCAAGACGTCAATGTAATCGCGACAACGGGTATCCAGCCAGGAGTCATAGACAGTAGGCGTCTCCCACGCCTCATTAACCGTACCGATTCCAGCCATCTGGCCGTCGAAGGCGATCCCCGCCACCTTCGCCGGATCGACTTCCCCTTCCTTGAGACAAGACCGGATGGTTCGCACGGCAGATCGATAGATTTCATCAGGGTCCTGCTCGACCCAACCCGGCTTCGGGTAGTAGAGCTTCGACTCCTCATATGCTTCGGCAACCAGCTGGCCTTCCGTGTCGAAGATGGCCGTCTTGGTGCCGGTCGTTCCCAGATCCACTCCGATCAGAAAGCGATGGCTCATCATCAACGCCCCTCAACCCGATGGCTCAAGAAGAATACGCATTTCCTCGCCCGCCTGCGCCCGTTCGAAAGCTTCGTGGATTGCTGTCAACGGCAGGGTGGCGCTCACGAAAGGTGCCAGATCGATCCTTCCATGAACCAGCAGATCCATCGACGTCCGGTATTGCCGCACATTGGAGCCCGTCGTCCCGGTCACGATCAATTGCTTGTAGTGCACTAGGTTGGAGTTGAATTCGATGTGAGGTCGGTCCTTGGGCAATCCACCAAAGAAATTAATCCTCCCCTGGCGGGCCGCTAGTTCCAATGATTCCTCCTGCGCACTGGGCGCGGGGGCTGCCACGATGATCACATCTGCGCCTTCACTGTCGCTGTGCCGGCGAACAATTTCGTCCAAGGAGGCTTCATTGGGGTTGACCGCTACATCGGCTCCCAGTTCCTCTGCCGCACGCAGACGGGATTCGGAGAATTCACTCACAATCACCGTGCTTGCGCCCCGCAGCTTTGCGAGGCGGGCATGCATCATACCGATGGGACCCGCGCCAACCACGAGGACGACGTCGCCCGTTGTGACTTGGACCGCCTCCTGACCGTTGAGGCAGCAGGATAGCGGCTCGGCCAGCGCGGCCTGCGTGAAGGGGAAGTCCTTGGGAATCTTCACTACATTGCCTTGCTGGATCGCCTCGCGGCTGATTAACATGTAGTCCGCGAAAGCGCCGTCCAGACTAATGCCGAAAGCCTGATAATCCTCACAAAGATTCGTCCAGCCGGCGACGCACTGGGTGCAAACCCCGCAGCCGATGTTCGGAGCCACTCCTACGCGGTCGCCCAGCGTCAAGCTGGACACCCTCTCGCCGACGGCGATAATTTCCCCGGCCAGTTCGTGGCCCAAAATGCGTCGGGTTCCGGGCGGGATACGGTGGTGCCCATTTGCAAAGATGCGTAGATCCGTACCGCAAACCCCGCCCGCACCAATTTTCATCAGCGCTTCGCCGGGGCCAGGCTCCGGCCGTTCGATCTGCTTAATTTCAATCTCTTCGATGCCTTTATAAACCGCGGCTTCCAACTATGACCTTCCTTCCTGGCAGTGTCATGGCAACCGCCCCCTTAAAGATTCGCTTCGATCTGCTTTAAGTAGGCGATCCCCTCCTTGGCATAGATATCGCGCAGTGGACGGTTTTTCGGGAATTGGCTCACCAGCAGTGGGTCCGAACCAGGGGGGACCGGTTCCAGCGCCAGAACTCCTTCGTATCCGGTCTCCTGCAGCGCATTCAAGATACCAGCAAAATCCAGATGACCCCGGCCCGGCGTTTCGCGATTGCTGTCGGCGACATGAAGGTTAACAAGCTGATCCCCCGCCCGCAGAATGGCCTCCGCTGGGCTGCTTTCCTCGATGTTCATATGGAATGTGTCCAGATGCACATGGAGGTTGTCCATGTCAACTTCATTGATGAAAGCCAGAGCTTCAGCAAGGTTGGTCACCAGGTACGTTTCGTAGCGGTTGATGGGCTCGAGGGCTAATTCGACGCCACGCTCGGCGGCGTAGCGAGCGGCCTGACGGACCGAATCCACGGCCAGTTCCCACTCCCGCCGATGGGCTGCCTCCCATGCTTCTTGAGTATCCGGGGTCCCTATAGGCGCAGTGCGGCCTGCGGGCGCCGGGATGACGACCAGATA
>JBKHKF010000072.1:0-9719 GCA_046537745.1 Anaerolineales bacterium
GCTGTAGCCTGCGCCGCGCAGTCCCACCTGGACGTCTTGTTTCTTCGCCAACGCCAGGATCCCGCGCAGTTCGGCTACGGTGGAGGGGCGGTAGACGTAATTCAGCGCGCTCGAAGCGCCGCCCCAGGCCTCCGTTTTTTCAAGGCGATCAATCGGCAATCCAGCGCTCATAGGTTCAGCCGCCGGAAAATAAACGATGGGATGTTCCGGATGATCAGTGCCACCAGGGCCCATCGGGAGGGGATGTATACGATTTGTTTTCCCGAAAGAATTGCCCGCCAGGCCTGCCTGGCCGCCTGCTCCACCGGAATAGGGCCCCGGATCGCTTCCGCCCGCTCGAGCATGGCGGTCTGCATCTGGCCGGGCTTGATCGTGGTGACGACGACGCCCTTCCCGGACAGGCGGTTCCGAAGCGCTTCGAGGTAAGTGTGCAGCCCCGCCTTAGAAGCCGAGTAGGCCGGCAGGGCCCGACGGCCGCGCTCGCCAGCGATGCTGCCCACGCCGACGATATGACCCTGGCCAGCCCGGGCAAATCTTTCGGCCACCGGCATCAGCCAGGCGGCCGCTCCAACCAAGTTCACCTCCAGGGTTTCGATGTCCTCCTCGGCTTCAAATCGCTCCGGATCCTGCTTGTGCATGATGCCGCTGTTAAATATGAAGTAATCCAATCGCCCCAGATCCCGCACCGCCCTTTGAAAGAGCTCAGGTATCTCACCAGTGTGCCGGACATCGTGCTCATAATGGAAGACCTGGACTCCGTGATCGCCCTCCAATTGGGCAGCCAGCTTCGCCAGCCGATCCCGATTCCGGCTGATCAGACCGAGGTCGATGCCTCGGCCGGCAGCCTCCTCGGCCAGGGCGGCGCCGAATCCCGTCGAAGCACCAATAATGATGGCGGCTCTTCGGGGCTCCAGCGGTTTGTCAATAACAGGTTCCTTCACGGCCATATTCCCTTCCATTGTGTGAGTGAGTCTTCGTCGTATCCCTTTAATGAGGGTTTTCAGCTGGCCTGAAAGGTCATTTTATCAGGTTCATCTGGCTGGACCCCGGCAGGCTCGTAGTACCATGGCTGCATAGAATATGCCATCAAAAGTAAAGGGAAGCCAATGACAAGTCGGAGTCCGGAGTACTTCAGTTGTGATAGTTCACTGGCAGCCGGGGAGCCTCTCGTTGGGAAGGGCACTACGGGAACTCGTTGGCTGCTGCTTGAAGCTGACACACCCTGGCCGCAGCGAGCCATTGCTGAAAAGGAGCTGCCACAAGGCGTCACCGAGAAGCTCGTGGACTTCAAAGGAGCAGACCAATGCCGCGTCCAGTTCTTCCGCGGCGACCGGAGTCTTTCGGAAGGGATCCGGCTGATGTTGGCCCGCACCGATCTCGTGGATCGGCCTTTGCGATGCATGGAGCTTACAAGCTACGAAGAACTACTCGACCTTGATCTCCATAGGCTGTTCGATGAGCCCGTCCCCCCCGAGGAAGAGCACGAGCCGGTGATCCTGGTATGCACCAACGGCATGCGCGACCCTTGCTGCGCACGGGAGGGTACCAACTTTTACCAGGCGCTGGCCGAACTCGATAAACAACATGTCTTTCAGACAACCCATCTCGGCGGCCACCGATTCGCGGCGAATGTACTCTGGCTGCCCTATGGCGTGTACTACAGCAGGCTCAAACCAGATCAAGCCACAGAACTGCTGGAACTGGCGGGGCAAGAAAAGATCCTGCTCTCCAACCTGCGCGGCCGGGTGAATTTACCAAAGCCGGCTCAGGCGGCGGATCACTTCCTTCGTCAAGAAGGAGGATGGCGCGGGCTGCATGAGGTTAAATTTCTATCTCTCGAGGGCGAAGAACCCAATTGGCGGGCTTCCTTCAAGATCGAGCCTGCGAATGAAACGGCCGAGGTCGAGATTGCGCTTGAACCGGAGGTGTTCCGAGTTTACAAAACAACCGGCGATGATGAATTGTCGCTGGTGGGACAATACCATTGCCGCTATGCGAGCTAATCCCACGTCACCTCTTGCTCCAGGGCAGCCACTTTCTTCTAAAGTGTGCGCCCCCGACAGGTGAAATCGAGCCCCTGATGAAGGCGCAGCCCGGTGGCGCTGACCAGCAAAAGCCCGACCACGGCCAGACTTAACGATTCGGCCACACCCAGGCTCATACTTTCGCCTCTTGAAGAGGAATGAGGGGTGCTAGGTCAGCTGAGTTTAGATTCTTGAGCGGTCCGTCTGACCATCATTACCAGGTACACCAAAATAAAAACTGCCGTCTCAACCAACACGATAGCCGGGCCAGAGGCGATATTGACGTAGTAGGAAAGGAAGAGCCCGACCACTCCGGAAAACACCCCGGCAGCGGCGGAAAGAACCATCATGCTGGGAAGCCGCTTGGTTAGAAGGTAAGCGGTGGCCGCCGGGGTTACGAGCTGCGCCAGCACCAGTGCCACTCCTACCGCCCTGATCGAGATTACGATGACGACGGCCAGGAGTATCAACAGCAGGTTCTGAAGAAAAACCACCGGGAGCTGGAGCGTCTGGGCGAGCACCGGATCAAAGGAAAGAACAAGGAATTCTTTATAAAACAAAAAAATCGTGATGAGCACCAACAGGCCAAGCCCACCCATCAACCAAAGATCTTCGGGGCTGACGGCCAGCAGATTGCCGAAGAGGATGTGGGACAAATCCACGGCATAGCTTCGCTGCAGCGAAAGCAGCCCGACCCCCAATGCAAAGGCGCCGGCGAAAACCACGCCGATGGCCGTATCCTCGCGGATCGAGGCCCGCCGGCTGAGCTCACCGATGGCCACGGCCGCCAAAACTCCCACCACCAGCGCGCCCAGCGCCAGCGGCAGATCGAGCAGGAACGCGATCACCACTCCCGGCAGAATAATGTGAGCCAGCGCATCGCCAAAAAAAGCCATCCCTCGCAACACAACATAGCTCCCGAGGATCGGTACCACTACCCCAACGATCAAGGATGCCAGCAAACCGCGCACCATGAAGGGATAAGTCAGAGGATCGAGCATGAATGCCAGAATCGCGTCCATTCCTTAATGGTCCCAACCATGGCGATGGACATCCGCCATCACAGATCCATCCTGGTCATCGATAAAATGCAAACCGCCGCCGTAGGCTTTCAGCAGCGAATCTCGGGATAAAGCTTCTCTCGGCTTTCCCATCGAGATCATAATCTTATTTAGGAGCATCACCTCGGCGAAATGCTCCGCCGCCAGGTTTAGATCGTGAGTGGCTATCAGCACCGTGACGCCAGACTGACGCAGCCGGTCCAGGATATCCAGGATCCCCTCTTGGCTCGGGCGATCCAGCCCGGACAGCGGCTCGTCCAGCAACAATATCTCGGCTTCCTGAGCCACCGCTTGCGCTAAAAAGACCCGCTGCTGCTGCCCCCCCGAGAGATCGCCGATCTGCCTGTCCGCCGCCCAGGCCATGTCCACCTGATCCAATGCCTCCCGGACCCTCTTCCAGTCTGCCCGCCGCGGCCATTGAAACAAGCCAATCTCGCGGATGCGCCCCATCATGACGACATCGCTCACACTGACCGGGAAATCCCAATCAACCTCCGAGCGCTGGGGGAGATACGCCACGCACAGATGCTGACCGGGCTCATGCCCGTGCACCTCGATACGACCACGGCTGAGCGGAAGGATGCCAGCGATGACCTTAAACAATGTGGTCTTGCCGGCGCCATTGGGGCCGACCACGGCCACGCGGCTCCCCGGCTCGAGGCAGAAGCTGATATTTTCGATGGCCCGTTCGCCGTTGTAACCTGCGCTGACCCCCACCGCCTCAATCGGCGGCGCGGATAGCTGATGAGGCTGGCCCGGTTTTGTCAGCTGCAGCATGGATCATCCTTTGTCCAGAGTCCTCCACGGATACGAATGGGGCATTCTCGCTTCTTCATGAAAGTGCCTCGACAATGGCACCGACATTAAAGCGCATGAACTCAAAATAGTTGCTGGCTTCCCCGCCCGGCGGGGTCAAGGAACCCGTGTGGAGCTTCACCACCGGGATTCCCAAATCCGCCGCTATGCGTTCCGTCAAGCCGGGGTCAGCGGTAGCGCCGACGAATAAGGCCGCCACCTCCCGCTCACTGATAAGCTCCTGCAGTTCCGCCAGCTCCTGGGCTGAGGCCTCCGCCGTCGTGCTGTAGGCCGGGATCACGGCGCCCACCAATTCAAAATCATAGCGCTCGGCAAAGTACGTGAGCGCAAGGTGATCTGTGACGAGCTCGCGCTGGTCCTCCGGCACTGCCGCCACTTGCCCCTGGATCCATCGATCCAGCTCGAGCAGCTCCTGGCTGAGCGCCGATAAATTCTCTTGATACGCCTGTTCATGATCGGGATCCAATCGAGCAAAGGACCGAGCCGCGTTCTCAGCCCATAGATCAACCATCATCGGATCAAACCACACATGCGGGTCGAAGCCATGCTCCCCTTCGTGATGGGGATCACTTTCTAGATGCGCCTCGTCGTCTGTGTCCGCCGTTTCAGCAGAGCCTTCAAATTCGATCAACCCACGGGATTCGGCGCCTTCGGAAAGCGACAGGATGGGCGTGTCGGGCACGCTGCTGGCCAAGCTCTGGAGCAGAGTTGCTTCAAGATCAAAGCCGGCAGATAGGACTACATCCGCCTGGGAAACCCTTCGCAGATCCTGCGGCGTCGCGCTGTAGCCATGGGGGTCAGCGCCGTAAGGAAGGATCGTCGATAGATCAATCAGGTCACCGCCCACTCGGCCGGCGATATCTGCCACCAGGGTGGTGGTGGCCACGACCTTGAGCCGTTCCCCCTCTGAGAGCTCCAGGGCCGGTAGTTTCTCAGCACTGACTGCATATTGGCCCAGCGCTGGGGCTCGATCCTCTTGATCCTCAACCGAGATCGATCCGCTGCAGGAGGTCAGCGCCGGCATCGTCATCAGCAGAAAGGCAACCAATAGGCTGAACCAGTGGCGGCCTCTCCAGGTTCGTTGTTGGGCGCGAAATCTAGATACCAGGTTCATTCAGTGACTTTCATCAATGGGATCCATCAGGATGCGGCTTGACATTTGGGACACAGCCCCAGCAATTCCAGCATGTGTTCTTCCACCAGGAAGCCGGTGCGCCCCTCAATCCGGTCGATCAATCGATCCAGGTCATCGGCGCCGGGAAACTCGACCGCTTGCTGGCATTGACGGCACACAAGGTGATGGCCGTGGCTCAGTTGGGCTCGCGCGTAACCATGACAGCCGTCCTCAAGGTGGATCCGGCTGACGAAACCCATCTCTGAGAGCAGTGCCAGCGTTCGGTACACGGTCACCAGGCCTAATGAGGGATGGTCCTTTTGGGCTCGCTGATGGATGGATTCGGGGCGCAGCCATCCTTCGGACTCAATGAGCACTTGAGTCACGGCCTGGCGGGGCTGGGTCAGGCGGTAACCGGCCTGCTGCAACGCGGAGAGTATTTCGTTCAAAGCACGTTATTGAAAATCATTTTCATTACCCGATCGAATGGTAATCCCTCGCGAGGGCGGCGTCAAGGCAGCCGAAACGTGATCTGGGGCTGACCAGGTGTGGGTTCAAGAGACTGTCTCTCGGAGTCTAGCCAGGGCTTGCAGTAAGCCTTTCGAAGCGCGCTCCTGCAGGCGGCTTGTTGTGATCCCTTCGCCGCCACTCACCCTGCGTTCTTCCGGCAAGCTCAGGACAGGCAGACTCTGGCAAGTCTCCGCACCTCCGAAATGCCGGGCACGCTGCTCAGCGCACGGCGCTTTGGGCTCGGCGCTGCCTCACGGCAGCCAATCAGCCAATGCCGCGTTCTCAATCAACAGTTCAGGCTCCGCCTGCCCCGCCGACCACAGCATGACATCGGGCGAACCCTGGATTTCCCCTTGGGGAAATCGCTGGAACAGCAAATGCTGACCAGTGGCATCCCAGCTCGGTCCCCCATAGGAGAAGCCCTCACGCTGCACCAGCGGCTGAACCTCTTCAGAATCCAGATGCATCAGCCAAAGCCCCAATGGCGCCGCGGCGGAACCCCGCTGGCCAGCAAAGGCCAGCCACTCGCCCGCCAGACCAAGCGCCGGCTCACCCACCTGTCGCCACCCGCCTGAATCGCCAAGTACCTGCGCAAGCGTTTGAGCGACCGGGTCCACTCGATAGAGATGAGTGACCGGCTCCTCCTCCCGGAAAACGAGAAGCGGCAGATAGAGCTTCGCCTCACGATATGCCCAGGCACCGCTCACCCCAGCGCGGCTGGGGATCACCTGCTCTGCTACAGTATCTGAATCCAACACACGCACGCCGTTGACGGTCGGATCGTAGTACACCAGCCAACGGCCGTCAGGCGACCAGGTTGGATCCCGACCAAGACGATCCTCATCCTGGTAAAGCGGTGCTGCGCTTTTCCCCTCGCGGTCCACGGTCCACAATCGTGGATCATCCGAGGCCCTGTCGGGCTTCCTACTGAAAGCCAATCGGGCGCCATCCGGAGTCCAATCGAGCTCACCGCAGATATCCGAGCCGCAGCCCAGGAGCAGACGCCGATCCTCACCGTCCCGGCTGACAACCCAAAGATCGGTGCCGCTCTGGTCATTCTCCGATGCATAGGCGATCACTTCGCCCTGCGGCGCTGGCGCGTAGTCCCGCACGCTGTGTTCACCAGAAAGCAGCTCTGGATCCCCATCACCCCAACGGTAGAGCTGCTGTCCCAGCTCCGCCCCTCGAAGGAACAATGGCTCCGGCGGTCGCACCTCGAAGTCCCATGCTGCCGGCTCTTCCCCCTCGCTTTGGTAACGAAGCCTGTGCGCTCCAGGCGTCAGCGGAGATGCCGGCACCAGAAGCAGGTTTCCATCACCCGCCTCAAGGCGAACTGCGATATCGCTGTCGATGGAGAACTCGGCTGCGGAGGGCAGAGCGGTCACGTCGGTCGGCCAGGCCAGCCTGATGGGGCCCAGCGCACTGACGGGATCACGGTCACTCAGCTTCGCCCGCGCCGCCGGTACTCGCCGACCCCGGTTCTGATCCAGGGCCAGGCTTACCAGCAGCGCCAGGGCCAGCCCGGCCAGCATCCCCACCAGCAGCCAGCGCATCCCTCGTACACGCTTACTCGCCTTCATGCGACCATCCGATGATTCCCATTTAGTTTCTTGAGCATCCTATCGTTGCCATTCGATAGAGCTTATCCCGCCTCGTTATAATGCATTCGAGATAAACGAATTCATTTCACGGAACAATCTTCATGGACATTCTAAACACCACCCTCTTCGACAACACATTCCAGCAGTGGCTCATCGCCCTTGGCCTGACCATCATCGCAGTCCTGGCGCTGCGCCTGCTTCAGGCCCTCGTCCGCAAGCGCCTTGAGAACTTGGCCAGCCGCACCCAAACAACCCTGGATGATATGGCCGCCGATCTCGCCAACCGTACAAGGTTCTTGTTCCTGGTCATCGTCGCCATTTACATCGGTAGTCTATCCCTTTCACTCCCGGAGCAGTGGCAGCGGATCCTGGGGACGGTTGTCATTATCAGCCTGTGGATTCAGGCCGGCTTTTGGGGGGCAGGCCTGGTGCGCCACTTCATTTCCAGCAAGCTTCGTCAGGAAAAAGCCGAGGATGACGCCGCGGCCGTTACCACGGTAAGCGCATTGGGGGCAACCGCCAGCGTCATACTTTGGGCGCTGGTCCTGCTGATGGCGCTGGACAACATTCCCGGCGTCGAGGTCACGGCCCTGCTGGCCAGTCTTGGCGTCGGCGGCATCGCCGTGGCGCTGGCACTGCAGAATATCCTGGGGGATCTCTTCGCATCGTTGGCCATCGCGCTGGACAAACCCTTCGTCATCGGCGACTTCATCATCATCGGCGAGTACGTAGGCACCGTCGAGCGCATCGGGCTTAAGACCACCCGCATCCGCAGCCTTTCGGGCGAGCAAATCATCTTCTCCAATTCCGATCTGCTGAACAGCCGGGTCCGGAACTACAAGGTGATGTATGAGCGCCGGGTCGTATTCGAGTTTGGCCTGCTGTACGAGACCCCCATCGATCTTGTCGAACAGGTCGGGGGGATGATAAAGGATATTATCAGCGGTATCGAAAAGGCGCGCTTCGATCGAGCTCATTTCGAAACCTTCGGCGACTCCGCTCTGAAATTCGAGGTGGTGTATTACGTGCTCGACCCCGATTACAACCTGTACATGGACATTCAGGAGAGAATTAATCTGGAGCTCATGAGACGCTTCGATGAAGAGGGTATAAAATTCGCCTATCCGGCCCAACGGGTCTATCTCGGCCAAACCGAAGTCTAGGCCAGCGAAGCCCTCGTTTACCTCATCTATCCGGTCCGATCTGAGCCTGCAAGCCGCCAGACGGCGGTTTGATTGACATTGCTTCATGACAATGACTACGATGCATATAAGAACGTCAGGCAGTAAACACATAAGACTTCAGAAAACTGCGCGGAAGGGGGTATTCCCCTCACCGAGTGATATGTTCTTGACATTGATCCCATTTCATCGCTACAATGTGCTTTGCTAACACGCGTTAGCAGCGCCATTGAACACGGAGGGAAAATGAGGCAACGGGTGACGGCCCGCCAGGTCGCTGAACGAGCTGGTGTTTCTCGGGCGACCGTTTCCTTTGTACTTAACGACGTGCACGGCGCCCGCATTGCGCCTGAGACTCGGAATCGTGTTCTTGATGCAGCCGAAGAACTCGACTACCACCCCGACATATCTGGCCGGCGCCTTGCTACCGGCCAAACCAATCTGATCGCTTACGTTGAACGACAGACACCTCGCCAGGTCTTTTCCGACGGATTCTGGCCAGAGGTGCTGCATGGGGTGCACGACACCGCGCTGTCCGCCAATTACGAAGTGATGTTTGCACCGGACGCCATTTTGGAGGGTGAGAGCCGCTGCACCCGGCTGCTGCGGGGTGGCTACGTCGACGGCGCCATCATCTCCGGCCCCCGGGTGGACGATGAAGAACTCATCACCTTGCTCGAAGCGGGCGCGCCCATTGTCCTGCAGGGGAGCTGGCCGGATCCAGAGGTGTTGGCCGTGGACGTTGACAATGTCTCCTCCGCCAAGAAAGCCACTGACCATTTACTCGACCTGGGCTATTCCCAGGTCGGCCTGATTCTGCACGCAAACCAGGTGTACAACGCCGCCAAGGATCGGCTGGATGGCTATAAGAAAGCCTTAGCATCCCGAGGAATAACTTTTGAACATGCATTGGTGGCGCAGGCGGATTTCACCCCGACCTCCGGGGAAGCGGCCATGAACTCGCTGCTGGAACTACCATCACCGCCAAGTGCGGTGTTCTGCACCAGTGACACGGTGGCCATTGGCGCCATGCGCGCCATCCGCCGTCACGGCTTGCGCGTCCCTGAAGACATTGCCATCGCGGGCTTCGACGATATCCCACTGGCGGAATACTTCGATCCATCTCTGACAACGATCCGCCTACCCGCTTATCAACTGGGCCAGGCGTCGGCGGATTTGCTCTTGGCTTTATTGGAAGGTCGGGTTCCGGAATCAAAACGACGGTTGCTCCAAAGCGAATTGGTCATACGCCGCTCGTGCGGCGCTCAAAAGTCCAGAAGGAACTAAGCAGACCATCATGCAACACCGAAGGGAGGTGGTGCCCCGGAAGATCATGACGCGTAGCAGCACTTCAAGATACTCACATTCTTTCACCATAGTTTGGAGGAGAACATGTCTAAGCACCTCTGGCG
>JBKHKF010000073.1:0-9435 GCA_046537745.1 Anaerolineales bacterium
GGTGAGATCATTGCGGGCGCACGGGCGCCAGGCGAGGAAGGAACCGTCTTTGCCGACGCCCGAAATGTCCTTCGCTCTATGGTGAATGGGCCGCCAATGAGTTTTTCTTCCGGCGAGAACACAATCATCGGCGCAGTGGTCACCAACGCGCGTTTGGATAAAAAACACTGCACATTGGTGGCGCAAATGGCGCAGGCCGGCGTGGCCCGGACGGTTAGGCCCGCTCAAACAGCCTTTGACGGTGATACGATGTTTGCTCTGGCCACCGGCGAAGTGGAAGCCGACGTCAATATTGTGGGCGCCTTCGCCGTTGAAACGGTTATGGAAGCGATCCTGCGGGCGGTGAGAAAAGCCGAAGGTGTGGCCGGGTTGCCCGCCTGGGCCGACCTTCAGCTCTAGCTCCATCAGACACTGGAAAGCTGGGATATGAGCTATGTTCAGACGACGTGAAGATGAGGGGACGCCGAAGAGTGGTTCCTCGGGCCGGGTGGATTCGGTTCTGGGAGAGGGTCTGGCCTGGAAGGGGAGCGTGAGCGGCAACGGTGGATTGCGAATTGACGGTGCCTTTGACGGCGATATTTCGGTCAACGGCCTGGTGGTCATCGGCAGCAACGGCCGGGTGACCTGCGAAGAGATCAAAGCGGTGACCGTCATCATCTCGGGCTCGGTCAAGGGGGATATTACAGCCCAACGAATTGAGATCATGCCGACCGGCCGGGTTTGGGGCGATGTGGTGACCACCGCCTTCGCCACCGAGGATGGGGCTTTCATGCGCGGCCAGATCACCATGGAGGACGAACTGGATCTCGGATTCAGCCCGTTGGCGGAGCCCGACGAGGAAGAGCTCTCAAAAGGGGAGGAATCCGAAGAGGCTTGAACGCAATCTCCTTTGGGAAGCCGCACCATTCGGCCCGGGGGCTCCATTGCCTCCGGGCTTCTTCTTTACGGCTGGATGGTAAATTCCATTCCGGCGGATTGCCCTGAGACCTCCGGGAAGTGGGTGAGCCATGTCCGGGCGGGCAGGGTTTGATAGTCGCCCGCGAAGCTGGCATGGAGCCGGTATGCGTAAGTGTAGGTACCCGCTGGCAGGTAATCGGCAAAGAGCACCAACCGCTCGTCGTCCAGTTCGATGTGATCGAAGAACCAACCCAACCATAGCAGCCCGGTGCGCTCGAGGAGTGGATCAGGCCGCTCGGCTGAGGTTCTGAAACTTGGATTGATCGCCTCCAGACCTGCGCCGAAACGATCCTCCGCCGTCAGATAATAAACCTCACTGGGTGCAGTAATCGTCAATCGCACCAGCAGGTTGTCGCCCACTTCAGCGGATTCCACAGCCTGACATGGGTTTTCGTCGAAATCGCAAGTGCCATCATCCAGATAATAGCGGCGCTCAATGCTCAAACCCCGACTGGATGGGCTCACCTCGGAAGCCGGCAAATATGTGATGAGATGGGCCGTGTAGGAGAGCGTGCCCGGCCCTTCGCCTCGTTCGATGGTCAGCGCGTTGGCTTGCTCCGACGTGAGCTCTGAGATTGGAGTGATGACCTGGGCGCCATTGCTGATCCCGGACTCCTCGAAGCGACCTTCGGCTCGCGAGGCGCCATTAAGCCGCAGCTGGTAATCATACTCCGCCTGCCAGGCGCCGTGTCTTTCGATCCACTGAAGCAGGGCTACTGTGGCCCAACTTGTGTTGGTGCTGGTCCGCCAGCCGCCTCCCCGATCCCGGTTAAGCACCAACCAGCGCACCGCCCCGCTGAGATTCGGGCTATCCTGATTGGCCGCCAGCAGCGCCCGCAGCACATGGGCGGTGGTCTCCACCCCACCGGCGTAATAACGGAGTTCCTCGATCTCTGAATCCCAGTGGGTGCCCGTTGCGGAGAGATGCGCCGCCGATTCAAGGTCAGCGATGAGCGCGGGCAGGCTGGCATCAGAAGGAGCCGAGGCTGTCAGGCCTTCGACGACGAAGGCTTTCGCCCTCAGCGGAAGCCGATCCGCCTGCAGGGCCAGTGCGCGGAGCGAGGTGCTGTAATCCGCCTCGGTCATGTTGAGGACGCGGACTACGTACGCTTGACGGAGCAGGCCGGCCGGGTCGAGCGAACTTGGCGGAGCCATGCTTGCCCGGAGCCATTCCACCGCGCGCTCTATCACTCGTTCATCCGAGACGGCGCCGGCGGCCTCCGCTTCCAGCAGGCTTTCCAGAACATACGCGGTCAAATAAACATCAGAGGTCGATCTGCCCCACCAGCCCCAGCCGCCGTCGTTGTTCTGCCGGCCGATCAGCGCCTGGCGGGTCTCGAGCACTTCCGCTTCGAGGCTTTCCGCAGACAGCCGGGTCGGTTCATCGACCCGAGTTGCCAGACCAAGACTGGCGGCGCTTGCCATAAGCCTTGCCGCCAGGTGGTTGGTTGTCTCATGGGGGTAGGCGTCGAGAGCGGCCATGCCGCGGAAGACGACGGAGCCAAGGCTTGGCTCCAGGGATACCGTGAGATCGCCCTGAGTGGGATCAAATGTGGCTGGCAGTGCGACGGACTCGGTGCGGCTGCCCGCTTCAGGCATCCAACCCGTGGTCGCCTCCGTGCTCGGGGTGCTGTAGCGGAGCACGGGGATTTGGCCACCCTGGACTGAGCCGATGGTGGGAGTGGTGGCATCACGGTAACCGCCACCCTCGGCGAAGAAAGTGAGGCCAACCCCTTCGACCTCCTCGATGCGGAGCTGCCATTCGACCCGCTCCGATCCGCCGGCGGGAATGGTGATGGTGGTCGTCTCGGCCGATTGGATGAGCGCGCCGTTGGCGCTCAACCGGACATCGGCGGTCAGAGCTTGATCCGTGTTGTTGTGCACGACACCGGCCACCGTGGCCAGGTCTCCCGCGGTGAAGAAGCGCGGCGTCTGGGGTCGGATGAGCAGCGGCTTGCGGACGGTCAGGCTGTGCTCAGCGGAGCCGGCCTGTGCATCCTCCGTCAGCCCTCGGGCTTCCATGCGCCAACTGGTCAGGTTGTCTGGAAGCGATACTGTCACCTCCGCTCGACCCTCGTTATCGGTGATCACCGTCGGATTCCAGTAAGCGGTGTCCTCGAACTGCTGGCGTACGGTGATAGGTGCAGCATCGCCACCGCCTCCGCCGCCGAGGCCCATCGGCGCGTCTTCCACCTGGAGATCCTCGCCGCTCAATGCCAGGCCCAGCCCGGTGCTCACGGCCAGCGGGCGCTCTTTATAAAGCGCCTCGAAGGGATCCGGGCTGTTCGGTTCTTTTAGCGCCAGCAGCGCTTCATCCACCAGGCCCAGCGAAAACTCAGCCTGCACCGGCTTGCCCTCGGCGTCGCTCGCCAACAGCTGGTAGGTGACATCCTCGCCGGGCTCTGCCTGAGCGGACTCGCTGGCAATCTCCACCTGGATTCGTTGAGATTCAGCAGAGACGGTCAGGTTGATCAAGCCGGCGGCGCCGATGGGGGCCGCCTCTTCATCCCCGGGGCGCAGCAGGATAACGGAGAGGTACACATTGGGTATGTGGCCAGTTTGGATGGGAATTTCGAGCATCTCACCTTCCGGTGGGACATCGATAACTTCCCGGCTGAGGACTCCTTCCCGCTCCAGCGTGATCAGCGCTTTGGCGGGGACCTGGAAGGGAGAAGGTACCAGCACCTGGGCCGTATCGCCGGGCTCGTACTGTTCCTTATCTGGCACCAGCTGGATCTGGTTGGCCTCGGACTGCCGCCAGGGGCTGCCCTCGCGGCCGATCACAAAGACGGTAGCGCTGGCCTCCGCCTCCCGTCCCGCATTGTCCTGCGAGGTGGCTCGAATCTCGTAGCGACCGGCTTGCTCAGGTAAGAAGCTGGCCAACACGCTGCCGTCGGATTCGGTCCGCAACTGGTCTCGGTTCACCAGTGCTTCTCGTTCTCGCCAATCCAACTCGCCATTTTCGGCGATGTATTGCTCCCAGCGGACCCGATAAACTTCAATCTCAGCGGGCTGATTCGCCAGAGGCTCTCCCAGGTAATCGATGGTGTGAAGCCGGAAGGTGGTGGCTGTGCCTGCGCGCAGACTGTACTCCGACGGGACGACGCTCAAGTAGATCTCGGAGGGATGAAGGTTTACGGATGTCCGGCTGCTGACTGGGAGTTCGCCCTCCTGGTCGATCGATGCCTGGACGGTCAATTCCAAAGGCCGGGGCTCCTCGATGTCGGTCGGGATGTCGATTTGAAGACGACCTAGTTCGTCAGTGACTCCGCTGCCCTCCGCGATGCTGGCAGTGGGAGCAAAGTTAAAGAAGGGGAGGTAATGGAAGTTGAACGGAGAAGGGAGGTCCGGTGGACGATAGCGGTTGCCGTAAACCTGCCAGCTCACCTCCTGATTGGCAACCGGGGCGCCGAAGAAATAGGTCGCCTCGACGTCCACCGTTAAGGATTGGCCGACAATGCGATCTTCGTGCGAGGGCGTAAGCTCAATCTCGAATTCCGGCTTGCGGTAGGCGGCAACCTCGAAGAACATGGTCTCCCGCCCGGTGCTCATACGGTAGAGCCCCAGCGGTGCCTCTGATGCCAGATTGAAGGAACCATGGAAGGTTCCAAAGTCGGATAGCGCGACCTTAACCTCCTGCAATTTACGGCCGTTTGGTGTGTAGATCTCAATCTCTGTGGAGGAGGATTCCGGCAGCGCAAATCCTTCCGGTGTGATTTGCCGCTGTGCACCCTTGAAATAAACTCGCTGACCTGGCCGGTACAGTGGACGGTCCGTGTAGAGGTATGTTTTCTCGGATTCAGCTGCAGCTGTGGAGGGGACTCCAAAGTTGTATGGCGCGATACCCTGATCCCATTGGGAGTGAGTCAGCCCGAAGGCTGGGTTCCCCGGTTCCCCCGTCATTACGGCGAAGCCAGTGCTATCCACCTGGTCCGGGTCAAGCTCGAATTCGACGAAACCCTCCGAGCCGGGTTGTGGCTCGGACAGAAGCTCGCCTTCGTTGGTCAATGATTGCACTTCGAAGGTTTCTCGGGGATCACCGTTGGCTAAATCAACAGCCCAGATCAGCGCCTGGTTGTTGGCGGATTTCAGGACCAGTTCCGTGCCGCGCACAAGCAGCAGCCGGCCGCTGGGGGATCTGTTGTCCTCCGGCGTGTCGATCAAGATTTGATAAACGCCTGTGGGCAGGCTGCCGTTATCCACCAATGGGATCTCAATGAGTTGATAGACGTTTCTCGCCGGGGACACGGTTGTGGCCCAACGGCGCATCTCCTGGCCGATCGGTTGGCCGTGGAAGACATAGTCCAGCGGATTCCGCCGCGCCTCGAGGAATTGGTCGATGGTAAGCCGGTTGAGTGTGAGCTGGACCTGGTTGATGTTGCGGGCCCTGACCAACAGATTATGCTGCCGATCATGGCTGAAGGTCAGCACGTTGTGATAGCGGGAATAATCAAGGGCGGGAGGGTGATTTTCTGTGCGGAAACTGAAGCTCACCTCCTCGGCCAGCGGCGTTCCGTAGGAGTCCTCGGCCGGTCCTAGCGAGAGTGTATAGGATTGATCGGGCTGGAAGTCGCCGTGGACGAATAGGATGTACTGCTGGCTGTCCCAGCCCACGGATAAAGATTCCACCTCGGGTTGGATCGAGAGATTTTCAAACAGGCTGGTTTCGGACATCGGGCCGCTGAAGTACAAATGCAGGCTTGATTGCACACTTTTGGTGCCGCCGGGAGAAGGGGTCGAGCGGAGGAAGGCCGGCTCAGGCACCGTGGTGAATGCAAGGCTGGTGCTGCCGCTGAGCGGTGTGCCGGCGGGCCCTGTGGCGCCGTCGAAGTTCACCGAGTAGTTGGTGCCGTAGGCCAGCCTTTCGGAAGGCTCGAATATGAGCTGGTCCGAGGCCTCATTCCATTCGAATTCGCCGCCGACAGCTCGGCCGTCAGGGTCCTGTAAGCGGAATGCGCCTTCAAAGCTGGCCGCGGAGAGCGGGGTGTTGAATTGGAGCCGAAGCTCGGGATCCAGCGGCACGCCCGTCGCGCCGTTTTCAGGTTTCGCTTCGATGAGCTGCGGCCGGGTTGTGGAGAAGGTCCAAGTGAAGCCAGCGTTGAGTACGGCGCCATCGGGCGCGGTTATGCCGGGTTCGACGGAGGCGGTGATGCTCGAACCCGCCGGCAAGGCCGGGTCGGGACGGAAAGTGTACAGGCTGGTGCCAACCCATTCCCCTTGGCCGCGGATGGGCGGGTCAAAGCGGAGTGGCTGAGGCTGATCCTGGTCCACCAAGAGTGCTACCATGGGTTGGTTGAAGGCCACCATGATCCGGCTGGTGGGGTTGACGCCGCTGGCGGAGGGCGCTGGCTGCACCTGGGTGACCTCGGCAAAGCCGGCGGTGGTGAAGCTCCTGGTGAGCGGTTCGGTCGGGGCGAGCCCTTGGGCGGAGCGAGCCTCAACGTCAATAGTGATCTGATACTCGGTTTCCCGCGCCAGCGGTTCACCCGGCATGAACGAGAGCGTTCTATCGTCCTGCCAGCTGATGTCGCCGGCTGCGGAGGGATTCAAGCTGAAAGCTGCTTCGACGGAGGCTCGGTCCATCGGCTGGTCAAAATATAAGGTAAAGCCGGCGGCCGGGTCCAGCTTCTCGCCGACCGCGGGTTGGCTCTCAATGACCTCGGGTGGGAGCGCCGGTAATTCCGTCGGCGAGAGATTGACAGGTTCATCCGTGGCGCTCGTTCGCTGTGGCGTTGGCTCAGCCGGGCTCAGAATGGATGGCAGCGAACAGGCCAACACGGCTATCAGCAGCGCGTTCAGGAACAGCAGTGTGCGACGGGAGGTCATAGTCACCTCGGATTGTGAGGATGTACAGAGGTTGGTAGATCCATTGTGCGAAAAGACATGGCAGCCGTAGCTTTCGATTAATTCCCGGGCTGTTCGAAGACAAGGCGGACGGAGCCGGGATAGGGATCGTCATCTTCGGCGGTGCAGGTCTCGGCTTGAACATTGGTGATGGCGTCGGTGGCCTCTGGCAGTTGCACCGTGTAGGCCAAATCCAGATCCATTTCAAAGTCCGCGTAACCCGGACTGATCTCCGGTTTCAAGCCCGTGTAAAAGCGGTCTTCTCCTTGATCCCAGAAGACACGTATCTCGACTCCGGCCACCGGTTCACCTTCCGCGTCCATCACCTCCACCATCAGCAGGGGACCCGGGAGGGCAGGGTCGCAGACAGCTTCCCGGCTGGCCAGTTCAAAGGGCGGCCCGGCGGTGGGGATGACGGTAGGCGTGCGGCTGGGTCGTGGTGTCGGCGTGGTGGTGCTGGTTTCGGAGGCGGGCGAGGTTGCCTCCGGACTGGAGCTGGCGGCGCGGCCAGGCTGAGTCATCACCAGCGGCGTCGACTGCATTCCGAGGTCGCTGGCCAACCTGGCCAGGGCCTGAGCGGAATCTTCCATGTCGTCCTGTGCCATTTGTTCCTGGGCTATCTCTGCCAATTGGGCCGACGGGTCTTCCAGCTCAAACAGCGACAGGCGGGCTTCAGCTCGCTCCAGGTTGCCGGTGGCCTGGTAAGCCGACGCGATCAATGCCATGTAATCCTGGCGGTAGCTGTCGCGCAGCGAACTCGGCGTGGTCTGGACGTATTCAACGGGGTTGATCATCCAAGCGTAGAATAATCCCAGCGCGATGCCGATGAGAACCCCCGCCACCAGTGCCAGCCAGTCAGTGCGTGAGAGCCGGCTCATGGTGCGCTGATCTCCGGCGTGCCGCCACGTGATTCAAAGGCGGCTGCCAGGGCCTCAAGCAGCTCGATGTCGGAACCGGAAAAGCGGTTGTTTTCGGCGAACTCCAGGGCTCGTTCGATCTTCTCGATTGGCGGTTGGGGACCGAGCCGCGCCAACCTGCGCTCCGCTTGGGCGAGGTCCTCTTCCTGCTGATAGGCTTCCGCCACCATCAGCACGTAGTCGGTTTTGAAATCCTGGCGCAGGGAATCGGGGGTGGTATCGACGAACTCCACGGGCTGCAGCAGCCATCCGTAAAGCAGGCCGGCTGACAGGCCAAGCACAATGCCCACCAGAAGCCATTGCCGTGATCGGGTCATGATGATATCCGCCTTGTCATGCCACGGATTGTGCCATAGTCAACCGGCCCTTGCAACGAAGGCAAAACGGGCCGCGCAACGCGGCCCGTTTTTCTCTGCTTCAGATGCCGAAGGTGGGAGTCGAACCCACACGGATTGCTCCACGCGAGTTTGAGTCGCGCGCGTCTGCCAGTTCCGCCACTTCGGCTCGAATGGAGTATATGCAAAGCGGGGACAGGGGTCAAGATTGGGGTGAATCTGCTCGCGTCTGGTATCCTTGATGCGCTTAAACCATACACTATTCCCGGAGCGAACCATGACGGATCAAACGTACAGCGTAGGTACCTGGCAGCTGAACGAACTTTATTCCAGCTTCGACGATTCCAGCATCGATTCGAGCCTCGAGGATCTGGAAGCATCCCTGAACGAATTTGAGGCGTATCGAGACCAACTGGAGAAGGACCTGGATACGGAGACCTTTCAGCAGATCCTGAAGGATTATGAGGCGATGGATCGCCTGGAATCACGTCTCTCTGGCTACGCTATGCTCCGATTTAGCGAAGATACGCAGAATCAACGCGCCCAGACATTCCAGGCGAAGATTCAGCAGAGATCGGCGGAAATCCGTAACCGGACGCTGTTTTTCCGTCTGTGGTGGAAGGGTCTCGAAGAGGAGCGTGCTCAGAAGCTGCTGGAGACGGCCGGCGATTATCGCTACTGGTTGGAGGCGCTGCGGCTGCAGAGTCCCTACACGCTCTCCGAATCCGAAGAGAAAATCATCAACATCAAGGATGTCAACGGTGCCAGTGCGCTGATGACGCTTTACTCTTCCATCACAAATCGCTACAGCTTTGAGCTCGAAGTGAAGGGAGAGAAGCTCGAACTTACCCGGGGCGAGCTGGCCAAGTACGTCTGGGGATCCGATCCGGCGCTGCGCAAGGCGGCTTACGAAGAACTCCACGGTGTCTACGGGGAGGATTCACCCATCCTTGGCCAGATCTACCAATTCAGGGTTCGCGATTGGCACAGCGAGCATGTCGAGCTGCGCGGCTATTCCTCCCCCATCGCGGTGCGGAACCTTTCCAATGACATCCCCGATGAAGTGGTGGACACCTTGCTCGAAGTGAGCCGGCAGAATGCCAGTCTCTTCCAGGATTTCTTTAAGTTGAAAGCTGACTGGCTTGGAATGGACAGACTGCGGCGCTATGATCTTTATGCGCCGGTGGCGGAGGCGGACAAGGATTATGAATATGACGAGGCGGTTCAGCTGGTGCTCGACAGCTACGGGCGGTTTGATCCCGAGGTGGCCGAGTTGGCCGGTCGCGTGCTGGCGGAAGGGCACGTGGACAGCGAAGTGCGCAAAGGTAAGCGCAGCGGCGCTTTCTGCGCCACCATCTCCCCGGATCTGACTCCCTACATTC
>JBKHKF010000074.1:0-9400 GCA_046537745.1 Anaerolineales bacterium
GCTCAAGAGCTTTCCATCAGTGAAAACACCATCAAATACCACATGAAAAACATTCTTCAGAAAATGGGAGCCTCCAATCGAACCGAGGCCGCCACCGTCGCTCTGCAGCAGGGACTGATTCAATCGAAACAACCGCCTGCCGATCCTCCCTCTCAACTTTAGTCCCACCCCCTACCCACAAGGGTAGTCAAGCCGCCAAAAAAGCTACCCTTTGGTGTCTCTAAAATTCGCCCCCTTGGGTCTTATGAAACTGCGTATCACTCCTGTATTCTTGAGTATAGAAGTCTGTGTAGGGCTGTGCCATCGGATTCGAATGACGAAAATACGAGTCGCTATGCTTACCGGCCAATCGCTGCTTGTCCAGGGGATGGCCAGCCGATTGCTCAGCCAACCTGACAAGTTTGAGGTTTTTGTGCTGCACGCGGATGGTGGAGATTGTCGACCGAGCCTGAGAGAAGCCAAACCGAATGTCATTGTCATGGACACAAGTGATCCCGACATTCGCGGTTTCTGCCTGTTGGCGGACATGATCTGGGAAATGCCGGAGGCTACCTTCTTGCTGATGAATTCAGAATCCTCCCACCTCCAGGTCATTTCCAGTCAGCGATTTCCAATTTCCGATTCTCAGGCGCTGCTGGACGAAATGATGGCGCCAACAATCCGACAATAATTAAGTGCCTAGCCGGGGAGAACATCCCATGTCCAATGCGAAATCAATTCAACAAGGAGCGATGCAATGGGACGAAAACTGAGCTTATTGCTGGTGCTTGCGGTCGGTTTGCTGCTGCTGGCAGCTTGCGGACCGGGAGAGACACCGGCACCCACCGAAATGACAGATGCCACGGAAGCGCCCACCGAGGAGCCTTCCGAGGTCTCCCTGGCGATACCTTTCCTTGAGCAGTGGGAGAACTCGCCTCACAATGATGCCGACGCGGGAGCCTTTACCCACTGGAACGAGGACGATCCGGCAGAGATCCCGACATCCTGTGCCAAATGCCACAGCACGCCTGGCTATCAAGATTTCCTTGGCGTTGACGGATCGGCCTTTGGCTCGGTCGAAGAGGCCGCACCCATCGGCACCACGATCCAGTGCGTCGCCTGCCACAACAGCGTGGCCGCCGATATGACCAGCGTGGTCATGCCTTCAGGCATCGAATTGACCGGTCTGGGCGGTGAGGCCCGCTGCATGCAGTGCCACCAGGGCCGAGCATCGATGTTTGACGTTGAGAATGCCATCGAGGAATCCGGCGTGGACAGCGACTCCGTCAGCGAGGATCTCGGTTTCATAAACATTCACTACTACGCCGCAGCCGCCACCAAGTACGGCACCCTGGCCAAGGGCGGCTTCGAGTACGAGGGGCAGAGCTACGACGCGAACTTCATGCATGTTGAAGGATATGAAACCTGCATTGAGTGCCACTCGTCACATACGCTCGAAGTGCGGGTTGACGAATGCACCGCCTGCCACGAAGGCGCAACCAGCGTCGAAGAAATCCGCAATATCAGGATGCCCGGATCGGCCGTGGATTACGATGGCGACGGCGATACCGACGAAGGTATCTATTATGAGATCCAGGGCCTTCAAGAAATACTCTACAGCGCGATCCAGCGTTATGCCACGGAAGTGTCGGGTACAGGAATCGTGTACTCAGAAACAGCCTACCCGTACTTCTTCATCGACAGCGATGGTAATGGCGAGCTTTCGGAGGACGAGGCTGCCTTCCCCAACGCGTACAACGCATGGACGCCCAGATTGCTCAAAGCGGCCTACAACTACCAGGTATCCAAGAAGGATCCTGGCAATTACGCCCACGGCGGCAAGTACATCATCCAGCTGCTCAACGACTCAACGGAGGACTTGAATTCAGTTCTCGGTGAACCCGTGAGCTTGGCCGAGGCCCATCGCATCGACGCCGGCCACTTCGCCGGTTCCGAGGATGCCTTCCGCCACTGGGATGAGGATGGCGAGGTCCCGGGCTCCTGCAGTAAATGCCACAGCGCCCAGGGCCTGCCGCTCTTCCTGGAGGAGGGTGTGACAATCACCCAGCCAATAGCCAACGGCTTCCAGTGTGCGACCTGCCACAACTCGGTCGACGAGTTCACGCTCTACGATGTCGGCGGCGATGTCACCTTCCCAAGCGGTCTGACCGCTGGCTTCGAGGAGAACGCACCCAACTTGTGCATTAACTGCCACCAGGGCCGGCAATCGACCGTCCAGGTCAACAACGCTATCGAACAAGCCGGCGTTGCTGACAATGAGGTTTCGGAAGACCTAAGCTTCCGCAACCCACACTACTTCGCTGCCGGGGCTACACTGTTCGGCGACGAAGTCAAGGGCGCCTATCAATATGATGGGCAAACTTATCTGGGCCGCTTTGAGCACGTGCCGAACTTCAACACCTGCGTGGCCTGCCACTCGACCCACGGCCTGGAGGTCAAGGTTGAGGCCTGCAGCGGCTGCCACCCATCGGTGACTGATGCCGAAACGCTGGCAACCATTCGCGGTCCTGACTCCACCGGGGTGGACTACGATGGCGACGGTGATGCCGAGGAAGGCATTGCCGGAGAGATCGCGACGATGCAGTCGCTGCTCTACGAGGCATTCCAAGCCTACGCGCTCGAAACGGTCGGTACAGGCATCGTCTATGACGCTCACGCCTATCCGTACTTCTTCATCGATACCAATGAGAACGGCGAGCCCGATCCAGACGAAACGAATTTCGGCAACCAATTCAACGCTTGGACGCCGGAATTGCTCAGGGCAGCTTACAACTACACGTGGGTCACCAAGGATCCAGGCTCCTACGCCCACAACGGCAAGTACATGATGCAGGTGCTTTATGACAGCCTGCAGAACATCGGCGCTGATGTAAGCGGCATGACCCGCCCGTAATCACAAGATCATCCTTCCCAGGCGCGGGTCCAATCAAAAGCCCCCGGCAGCTGCCGGGGGCTTTTCTCTTTGCTCCGGCCCCTAAGATGAACCTCTCGCACGCATTTAACGATCATCCAAGAGTTTCATGATTAGATTAGCAACAACGGAACGAAAACAACGAAGTCAAGAGAAGGAGAGCCATGACAGCTCAACGTGAAGGTACGGTCGAACATCAATTTGTCACCCGGCTCCAGGATCCGCCGGTCGCGCAGTCCCTGTTTGGCGAAGTGCGATGGGCTTGGGTTTGGTTGCTGCTGCGCCTCTACGCCGGTTATGCCTGGCTCACAGCCGGCATTGGGAAAATCGGCGCACCCGCCTGGACAGGCGACAACGCAGGCGCAGCTGTCGCCGGCTTCGTCAATGGAGCCTTGCAGCAAACGGGCGGCGCCCATCCAGATGTTCAGGCATGGTATGCCGCCTTCCTGGAGGGTATTGTCCTTCCCAACGCCGCGCTCTGGGGACACATGGTGGCTTATGGCGAGACGCTGGTTGGCCTGGCTTTGATCCTGGGAGTATTTACCGGAATCGCTGCCTTCTTCGGTGCCTTTATGAACATGAACTACCTGCTCTCAGGCGCCGTCAGCACCAATCCAATCCTGCTGGCCATCGCCATCTTCCTGATTCTGGCCTGGAAGACAGCAGGTTGGTGGGGCCTGGATCGCTGGATTCTGCCGGCCCTGGGCACGCCCTGGCGCCCGGGCTATGTCTTCGATGACCGCAACGAGTCCGCTCCAGAACCACAGCCTTCAAGCTAGCGCCCGATAAAACAGGACTTTAAATACTTCAGGGTGGCTTCCAAGCCACCCTGAAATGATATAGCGGTTGCCGCGATGGAAAATGGCCTTCAGTCGGCCCCGCTGGCGACCGGAAGAGCCTCTCTGGCCGCCGCTTGCATCGCGGTTGAGCCAGTGGGGTGTTCAACCACCCTCAAGTGACGAACTCCCAGCGTGAACCCGAGAAAGCCAAAGGCGACCACGCCGATCGTCACCAGATATTCGATGAAGGATGGCTGGTAGCTGACATAGGCTGTCGTCAATTCGCCAGGGAGATAGCTCAACACCACCAGCTGGCCCACCAAGGTTGTATCCCAGCGGTAGGCAATGACCCCAAGGACGATCAACGCAAAAGCCAACCAGCGTATTTCCCGCTGCTGGCGCCAACGACCAACCAGGAGCAATGCCACCGGGATCACTGCACCCAGCAGAATCTCCAGCATCCAGAAATTGAAGGAGAGTTGTCCGGAGATCAGCAACGCCAATCCCTCGTCGCGCCCTGGCTGGGAGGTATAGGACATGGCGAAGAGATCCCAAAACCGGAGATAGAGATAGGCCAGCAGCACGAACCCCACAAGCTTGGCCAACTGCTCTATCAGCGCCTCATCCACTTTGGCGCGCCTGCTCAGTTGGCCCGCGAGGGATGAAGCCAACCCTGTCAGCGCCATGCCGCCAGCGACGGCACTCACGATAAACAGCACCGCCAGGCCCGGCCTGTACCAGACCGGCCGCGCTTTGAGGACACCGTAGGTAGCACCCAGCGAAGATTGGTGGAGCATGGACAGCCCGAGTCCCGCGATCGCCAGGATGGGTGCCAGTTTGTGCAAATCATGCAGCCGGTCAGCGACCCGGGGCCAGCGGCTCTTGAACCAGCTCGCCTCGCCCACCAGAGGAGCTGTTTCCAGCGCGAGCACGCCTAGATACAGCATGACGCACATGGTCACTTCCCACAACACAGAGTGCGTGTTCCAAAAGACCATCGGGTGCCAGAAGCGATCCGGACGGCCGATGTCGAGCAGCAGGGTGACCACCGCCATGGTGTAGCCAAGCAGGCCTATGAAGGTAGCCGTTTTGGCCAAGGGCTTAAAGCGCTCCCAATCGAGCAGATAGACCAGGGCGCACAGCGAGAAAGCACCGGCGCTCAGGGCAATGGCTGAAAGGTCTACGGTGATCCAGAGCCCCCAGGGAACGAGATCGTTGAGGTTGGTCACAGCCAGGCCCTGAGTGAAAACAATCAACGCGCCTACTGCGCCCCCCGCAACTGCCAGCGCCAAGATGCCGAGCCAGCTCAGATAGCCCCAGGATAGACCACGGATTCGGCTCATCATGCTTCCACCTCCAATTTCTCGTTCCGGGCGGGCAGATAATAAACCCGCGGCGAGGTCCCAAGATCCTCCCGCAGCCGGAAGCTCGGATCGGAAGCGAGAAGCATGCTCACCTTGGACCCGGGGTCATTGAGATCGCCGAAGACCCGCGCTCCTGAAGGACATCCCACGACACAGGCCGGCGTGGCCTCGTCATCCACGCCCGGAACCAGCCCGAGCGATAAACCCCGATCGATGCGGTGGAAGCAGAAACTGCATTTCTCGACGACGCCTCGGGGCCGCCGTTCGACCTCGGGTTCCCCCCAGCGCGGCACAGCCGGGTTATCGCCATCGAAGGTCTCCCAATTAAAAGCTCGCGCATGATAGGGGCAGGCAACCTCACAGTAACGGCAGCCTATGCATTTGTCGTAATCCATCATCACAATGCCATCGGCCCGATGGTAGGTCGCACCCACAGGACACACATCGACGCAAGGAGCTTCCTCACAGTGCATGCACGGCCTGGCCAGGAAAGTCGGCTCGCCGTTCTTCACGCCGGTCTGGATGACCTTGTTCCATTCGATTCCAGGTGGGACATCGTTGTGCGCCTGACATTCCATGGTGCACTTGCCACAGCCGTTGCACTTGCCCAGATCGATCACCATGGCCCAACGATGTGCGCTTTGCCCGGCCGGGCCGCTCCCATGAGCGGACCGACGGGTGAGACTCATGCCCGCAAGGATGGTTGTGCCGGCAGCCAACGACTTTATGAACGTCCTTCGATCCAGTGATATTTCCGCCATATCGACCTCACTCACCTTTAATGCGTCTGTACAGGCGCTCCAGCCAGGGCGTCAGGATCATGCCGCCAGCCATGCCGAAAATCCCCAGCAGTGCCGAATAACCCATAGGACTGACCGGGTTGGGCTCGGCAGCGGTCTGGACGTCGCCGGAGGCCACTTCCAGAGGCCTCTCATCCAATGAAGCGATCTCCCAATCCTCATGTGAGTGGAAATCGTGGCAGGTTGTGCAAGCGCTCAGGTGTACCCCGAAGGAATGGTCGCGTGCTTCGTGTACCTCGTTCTCCTCAAGTTCAGCTTGCTCAAGATGGCAATCCGCACAAGTCAGCCCAACGCTGTTGTGGATGTTGTGAGAAAAGCCATCGGCTGTGGTCTGATGGCAGGAGGAACACAACGTGGAGGCATCTGAAGATCGGATGCCCGCCGCATGGGGATCGTGACATCCCAGACAGCCGCCCTCGAAATCGATGTGGCTGCTGGTCTTCCATTCGGCGTGCGTCTCGGCATGGCATTGGCTGCAGGTGGTCGCCGAGCGGTAGGTCGGCATGGGTTCCGCCGGATGGCCTTGAACATATGAACCGTGACAGGCCACGCAGGTCACGCCCATCTCTTCAGCATCACCCGTCTCGGGGTCAAAGCCGCTGGCATGACAGGTCAGACACTGCGTGGGCTCTCCTTTTTCCCGCCAAGCATCCAAGAACACCGGATCCACCGCAGCCTGCCCATGCGCCCCGCCTTCCCACAAATCATGCATAGGCTCGTGACACACCTGACAGGCAGGATCATTCCCTTTCGATTCGGGAGCAGGATCGTCGCTTTGCGCAAAGGCGACCGAGGTCACCATAAGCGAAAAGCCAATCAAAAGACCCCCAACAATTCGAGATAGCCAAGATGATTTCATATCGAGCTCCTGTAATGGTTCGGACAGTTACGCTGGCTCAATCACGGGTGCGTCCCGGAAGACGTCGCACCCCAGGCAACGCTCTGGGAGACGGCCGGCGTCATCACGAAAGATCTGCCAGCACGGCATCTCTCTCTGCTGGTACGCCGCGCAGGCCTCCCGCTGCTGGGGCGAGCAGTCCTTCAGCACCCAGCACTTTATTACGCGAACAGGACTTGGCTGATGCTTATTTGCCTGCTGCTGCCAACGCTTGTCCAATACACTGAGTCCATACGCAGCCAGCAGCGTCAACGCTGCCGGCAATCCCAGGCGGAGCAGCAATCCGGCCAAGGTGGACAGAATGGAGATTTTTTCCATTATTCGAGGCCTCCTTCCCTGGAGGCAGCCAACCGCCTCATCAGGTTGCTCAGCAACATGATGATGCTGAATGGAACAAGCAAGCGGAGGATGAACCCGAGGACTACAGTTAATATTTCTGTGGTCATGATGCCACCTCACTTTTCCTTCCTTGCTTAAACTGTATGCCGGCAGCATTCCGCGGTAAATTGGGTTTGTGACACATTTCTCAAGCACCGAAAAATGGGTGGCCCCACCCATGTGGATGGGTTATTTGACCCATTGTCGTGTCAGATTAATGGGGAAAAGTGAGGTGAGACTGAGCAGGAAGGCAGAGGGGGGAAGAAGGCACGCCAGAGTCCAGCGTAAAGAGTCTGGAGCTTAGGCTCTTGTGCTCTGAGCTATCGCCGATAATTGCACAGAAGGGCAATCTCTTCTAGATGAAACCCATCTTCAAGTTGTAGGTCGTCAACCGTTGACGTTTCGATGTCCGTTGATGGTTGGTTCTCACGCCTTGATGATCCCTTTCCGGATTGCGTACTTAACCAATTCAACGCGGGAATGCAGGTTCAACTTCTCCATGATGTTTTCTCGGTGCCTGGCCACTGTCTTATGGCTGATGCTCAGCTGCTGGCCTATCTCCCGATTGGTGAGTCCTTCGGCCACCAACTCGAGCACCTCCAGCTCCCGTGCGGTCAACCCGTCAAGTCGATCCTCCTTCGTATCTTCATCCAGGTAATCCTTAACGAGCAGCTTGGCCAGGGAGGGATACAAATAAACCTCACCCCGGGAAGCCGCACCGATAGCAGTGAGCAATTCCTCCGGTGCCGCCCGCTTGGGAATGTAGCCGCTGGCGCCGGCATCGAGCATCTGGAAGAAATATTCCTCATCCTCATGAATTGTCAGCGCCACCACGGCTATTTCCGGCCACTGTTGTTTGATTTTGGTAGTCGCTTCGATTCCGGAGATATCCGGGAGCCCGATATCCATCACAATGACATCGGGCTTAAGTTCCGCAGCTGCCTGCATGGCCTCTGCACCGCTGGCCGCATTGCCAACAATCGTGACCTCGGGTTCGCTCTCCAGCAGCATTTGCAGCCCGGTGCGAACCACCTCATGGTCATCCACCAACAACACCTTAACCGTCATGGAACACGCCTCCTTCACCACACGGGATTGAAACGTGAATGCGGGTTCCCTGCCCCGGTTCAGCCACAATACGGAGTGCGCCACCCAAGAGCTCGGCTCTCTCCTGCATACCCAACAAGCCGAAGGAACTGCGTCGCTCCTCCTCGAGGGTCTCCTGGTCAAAGCCACGGCCGTGGTCCACCACTTGAAGCAGCATGACATCCGGCGCGTACCGGAGCCGTACTTCAGCCTGGTCTGTTTGTGCATGTTTGATCACGTTCGTCAACGCTTCTTGCGCAATACGGAACAGCGCCGTGCCGACGGCAGGCTCTAGCCGGCGCACCTCTCCTTCAACATTCACATTCACTTGAAGGCGATCTCGGCTCTCCAGCTCCTGTGCATACCAACGCAAGGCGGCGGCCAGGCCTAAGTCATCGAGGTGGGAGGGGCGCAGGTCTGCGATCATACGCTGCAACTCTTCCAGCGATTGGTTCACCAGCCCCTCCAGATGATCCAGGTTGTCTTGAGCCCGGGTTGGCTCCTGATCGATCATCCTTGAAACAGCCCGCAAACCGAGTCCAATGGCTGTCAGGGTTTGTCCGGTGTCGTCGTGCAGTTCACGAGCCATGCGCTTTCGCTCCGCTTCTTGAGCCGAAACTACCCTTCGCAGGAGCTCGCCGCGAAGTTCCTGCCGGCGCTCAGCCTCCTTGAGCCTGGCTGATCGCAGTTCCTCCAGCTGACCTTGAATCTCAAATTCAAAGGAGCGCAGAAAGCGCATGACAAATACGGCCGACATCAAAGCCGCCCCGGCCCGGAGCAGCTCGACGGGGAAACCGAAGAAGTCCTGAAATGCCACCGTGTTGAGCCAACTGGAAGGGGGCAGCGGGCTCGGGTTTACAACCATCTGGCCGATCATGCCATACCAGAGAAAACCCACCGCCGCCCAAAGACTGTCACGACCGAAGCGAACCATCCCTGCCCGCCGGAAGGCCCGCTGCTGAAGGATAAGGCCCAAGCTGGCCATAGCAGCGGCTGGCACGGCCAGCGCATAGCGTGTCCAGGCTTCGCCGGCAGCCATGAGATCGGGCCCCAGTGGATAAATGCCGCGCAGAACGAATGCGCCAATCGCCCAGATCGCTGCTTGAGTCAAGGGAAAGAGCAGGCTGGCTCGCCGCCACCAGGATCGGTGGGATAACAGACTGGCCCCGAATGCTGTCAGGGAC
>JBKHKF010000075.1:0-9199 GCA_046537745.1 Anaerolineales bacterium
GCCATGGCCCAGAGGCGGATGGTGTACGTCGTGGGGGTGGGTTCTGGCGTGGCTGTGGGTTCTGGCGTGGCTGTGGGTGTATTTGTGCTGGCCACGAGCCCACGCTGGTTGGCTACTGGTTTAGCCAGGTATCGCCCACCCTGCAGCTTCGAGCCGAAGCGCCTGTCCCAATCCAGCGTGACTGTCCCGCTGTATTTGGCGTCCCAGCTGCTGCCGGGACCGCTGGTCCACCCGCCGCTGAAGCTGGTAAATTCTTCGAATACATACTTGGCGCCGCTCACACTGAATTTGTACTTCACCCCCACCCAGCTCATCCCGCTGGACGGGCTGGGATCCACGATGTGCAGATCGGTGATGGTGACTTCTTCTGGGGAGCTGCAGCTGCCGGTGTCACCTCCGCTGGGCGATACAATGGCACCTTTGATCTGCGGATTCTTGCAATCTGCGCAGCTTACCGTGGCAGTTGCCGGTTTGGCGGTGGCTTCGGGCTTGTCCGTTGGCGTCGGAGTGCGCGTGGGGGGTCGAAGTGTGTTGGTGGCGGTGGCAGTAGCCGTCGGTGTGTCCGTCGGGATTGGTGTGTTGGTATTGGTCGGCGTGAGCGTCGGCGGCGGATCCCCCTCGAAATTGAGGGCGGTGGCCGTCGGCACAGGTGTCAGCATAGCCACCCGCATGGAATCGGAATAGGATCCCGCTTCCAATCGGCCCATCCCCAAATCTTCCATCACATCGCTGACAATGGACAGACTCAGCGAGCCCAGTGACTGACCGGCATCGGCATCGTAATTGGCTACCAGGCGCGATCGCAGCGACAGCGAGATGCGATCACCCCCGGCCGCGGCGGGTTTCAACTGCAGCACCGCCAGAATCCAAAGGCCAACCATGAACAACAACACCACTGCCGCCAGCGCCAGCCAGCGGCGGTTGGAGCTATGATCCATCCTGTGATCCCTTGTCGAGTAAGCGCACCTGCCGCTCCTGAACTTCGAAGACCTCCATATCACCCCCTGGAGGCCGCAGACTGACAACACCCTTTCGCCCAAAAATGAACTGCGACCGGGTCCGTCCCAAGGCACTTTGAGTCGCTTCCGTGATCAGCACGCCGCCTTCCTGGCGCTGGGCAGCCGCGCCCAACAGATCCTTGGCATCCTTCACAGTAGGTCCATACAAGGCCCGTGACAACCCGTATCTATTTCCCATATCGCCGTAGGCGACCGGGCCAAGATGTACGACCGTTGTCACGGCGAATCCTTCACCTGATTCGAGTCTGTCGGCCAAATCCAGCGAGCGCAGCTCCTCCACCAAGGCCACAGCCGCGTGAGAAGCCAGCAATGCGCTCACTGGCACCGGTTGGCGATCCGGGGGCAGCCCAAACGAAGCCAGCCCTTGATATCCGTCGAAGTAGATCAGCTCCCCCCGATGTGTCTCGACAATGCGCTCCAGCACATCCGCTCTTCGCCAGGCCCGTTCCGCTGCCATGGCAGCACCCGCACCATCCTCCGTAACCGCGCTGGTGCGGATGTCAATGACAAGGATCGAGGCTGTGGCCTCTTCGGCCTCCGGCAAAGGGACCGTTTCAAATTCTTTCCAGGGCTCCCGCTCGGCTGCCGGCAGCTGCCCGCCTCCCCAATCCAGACCCTGGGTGGATTGTCGCAGGCCCCTGACCATCTGGTTGAAGGAGCGCGCCACAACGGTAACTTCGCCGCCTCCGCGCTCCGGCACTTCAATATCCAAGTTGCCCGTGGCGACCTGTTTGCTGGCTTCAGCGATCTCCACCAGCGGCTGAGTGATGGAATGGCTGATGAGCAATCCGATAATCCCAATCAGAAGTAATCCCACCGCGCCGATCAGCGCGACCGTTCGGGTGGTCTCAATGGAAGCCTGATCGCTGGCGGCCTCTTGATCGGCCTGAACCGTGTCCAGCAAGCTCACGCCCATCACACCAAGGACCGTTTGGCCATCCCTGGCCACAAAAGGCAGTAAAGCTTCACGATAGGGCACGCCGGCGATTTCGATCTGCCGCACCGGGGTGCCCACCTCGATGGTCAATGCTTCCTCGAGCCAGTCCTGGGGAAGTGGAAGAAGTGCACCCTGCTCCTGAGAGAAGCTCGAACCCATAACCTCCCCGGTGCCCTCCGTATACAAGATCACGTTGGCTCCACTGGTGGAAGAAATCCTCTCGGCCAGCTCCCCCATGTATTCGCCCGCCAGCACAGCCCCGGCCAGGCGGCCACTGCTGGAGCGCAAAGGCCCGACGATAAAGAGCGCGGTCACTTGTCGCCCGCTGACCTGGATTTCTCCCAGGCCGATTCGTTTCTCGCCGGAGGGATTCTCCTGGGATAGGACTGCTTCTACGAATTCCCAATCGGCATAATAAGCTTCGCCACGCACCGTTTCATAGCTGCCCGCCTCAGCCTCCGGTTGACGTCGAGCAGCCAGCAAGCTGGTGCCATCCTGATCGACGACCGCTACCATGTCCGCCTCGGCGTTCACAACCAGCGGCAGGATGCGCGTGCGCAAAGCCTCAGCATCATTGGTCAGTGTCGCCGCAACGACGCCTTCCGTATTCGAAACCAGTCGTTCGAGCGCCAGCAGATCTTGCTCCGCTGCCACTACGGAATCGGCCGCCTGCTGACCACTGTTGGCCAGCTGTCGCAGCAGCCTTTCTTCACCGGTTTCTTGAATGAGTCGAAGGACAAAATAGGTGGCGCCAAGGCCCAGAAGGAGAGCCAACAGCAGGAATGGCAGGGTGATCCGCCACCGGAGACTTAACTGCAGATTCTCAAAACGATCCGACAGCGCTCTCATACTGTCTGGCGGACTGTGCCTAGTTGAGGATGAAAGAAAGTGCGATCAGTAGGACAACAAAGGTGCTGCCTAAAAGTGCGATCCGCTTCAGATCCTTGACAATGTGGCTGTAATCCGGATCGAAATCTTCATCCCCGCCCGTTCGCGTGGTGCGCCCAGCCGATCCCGGCGCGTACCGCTTAAGCGTGACCTCGGGAATGTTGGGTCGGCTTCGCTTCTTTTTCTTGCTCAAAACAATTGCTCCTTCACTTAAAGTTCGTTGCTTCGCGCTTAGCTTTCGACGAGCTCGCCAAACACAACGATACGCTCGGTATCAACCAGATAAGGATAGCAGGAAATCAAGGTGACCGTCGGTTTTTCAGTGGGCCTCATCACCTCTACCTCCGTGGGCTCAACGATCTTCATTCCGGAAACCTTGTAGACGAATTCCTGGGTGTTCGAGGCGATGATGATCTCGTCACCCGGCTTAAGCTGATCAAGATGCCGGAAGAGCTCACCGAAGATGTCGTTATGAGCGGAAAGCACCATGTTGCCCGGCTGGCCCGGATTGGCGGTGCCGATGTGCTGGCCGACGCCCTTTTTTAACTGCTCCCACCCATCCCCTTGAACCACAGGGGCCGGTGAGTTCCAAAGCGCGGGAATATGGATGCGCCGCGCCTGGCTGGGCCCCGGTGTCGGAACATCCACCGGCCCCATGGATTGAACCATCGGGCGAAGATTTTCCGGGATCTCCGATTCATTCGGCTGCGCGCCACCGGGCGCTGTCGGCGGCGTATGTCCCGAGGGCAGAACCACCGCGGTGATAACAGGTGTGGCCGTAGGCGTGGCACCTCCCAGCGCCTGGGAGACTTCAGCGTTCAAATCCTGGAGCACATCAAAACTGGTCAGGAGGATGAAACCCAGGCCAACGACCGCCAGGATCTCAACCGCCAGCAGCGCTTTGTTTAGAATTCCGTTGCCTCTGCCCGTCGAAACCTCGGATTCTTCCCCCTCCACCTCGAGTGGGGTAGCGGCCTCGCCTTCCCGATCCTTTCCAATTTGCGACTCAGCCAGCGGTTGACCAAGCGCGCGACCGGACCGCTGAAAGCGGCGAAGTCGGTCCTGACGTGCCTCTCGGCGCTTGCGAGCCAGCAGCGCCTCGAGTTCACGGATCGAAAGGTCCTCTGGTGATTTCTTCCTGCCCATAACCTGTACCTACCTGAGCGGTACCTCTGAAGATACTCTGCAAGTTTGATGCCTGTAAGTGGCGCGATTATACAACGGCCCTCAAAGCCATCGATACCCGCCGTTGTTCCCATCCGTGTCCATGGCAAGGTGATTGATATAATCCCAACCATGATTGATAAAAAGAACGTCCTCTTCGTATGCACTGGCAACATCATTCGCTCGCCACTGGCGGAACACATGCTTCGGCAGCTGGCGGAAGACCGAGGCGTTGGTGAAGCCTTCCACATCGCTTCGGCGGGCACGTCGAGCTACCACACGGGGCAAGCCCCTGACAGCCGAATGCGGCAGACCGCAGCCGAACACGGCCTGGAATATACGGGCTCGGCAAGACAGCTGGACCCCACCGATCTGGAGGAATTCGATTTGATCATCGCCATGGACCGATCGAACCAGCGGAATATTCAATCCATGGCGCAAACCGAGGAACACCGTTCCAAAATCCATTTCATGCGGGAGTGGGATCCGGAAGCGAACGGCGATATGGACGTCCCCGACCCCTATTACGGGGGCCTGGATGGATTTGAGCGCACCTACCAGATCGTGGCCCGCTCCGTGGAAAATCTGTTTCGCGACCTGGATCAAGGAACAGGGTGAACGTTCCAGCGCCGGTCGCTGAATGGTCACAGCAGCAGGGACATGGACAGGTGACCGGAGTCAAACCCGTCGCCGGCGGCTGCATCAACAACGGCGCCCGCATTGAAACAGGCAGCGGCGCATCTTTCTTCCTCAAACAAAATCCTCAGGCACCCTCTGACATGTTCCGGCGCGAAGCGGAAGCCTTGCGGGAGCTGGCCATCGAGGGAGGACCGGTGGTGCCAAAGCCGCTTCTGGTTGAGGCGAAGTTTCTTTTATTGGAGGACCTGAACCCCGGCCCCAAACAACCGGACTATTGGCCGAGCTTCGGCCGAAGACTCGCAGGCCTGCATCAAAAGCAAAATGATCAATTTGGCTTTGACCATGACAACTACTTGGGCAGCACCCCACAGCCCAACCCCTGGACCCGGGATGGATTTGAATTCTTTGCAGAACATCGACTGCTCTTTCAAGCGCATCTGGCCCAGGAGAATCGACACTTTACAGCGGACGATTTCAAGAGAGTCGAAGCGCTGGCGAAGCGGCTGCCCGACCTCATCCCCGAGCAGCCCGCAGCGCTCATTCACGGAGACCTTTGGTCAGGCAACGCCATCGCGGATTCACAGGGCAGGCCTGCCATCATCGACCCGGCTGCCCATTACGGCTGGCCCGAGGCTGAATTAGGGATGACGAAGCTCTTTGGCGGCTTTCCAGCTGCCTTCTACGATGCTTATCAAGAAATCCAGCCGCTGGCAGAAGGCTGGCGAGAGCGACTGCCACTATACAACCTTTACCACTTGCTCAACCACCTCAACATTTTTGGCTCGAGCTATTCAGCAAGAGTACAATCGGTCTTATCTCGCTTCGGCCCATAGCGAGCGATAACTCGTTCAAAACTTGTCAGCAAGCGACGGGGAAGCCATGAAACCACGTTATGCAGTGTTGGGTGCCGGCCGTCAAGGGACCGCGGCCGCCTACGATCTGATCCGCCACGGCTCAGCCGAACTCGTGCTCATGGCTGACGTGGACATCCGCCAGGCCGAAGGAGCTGCCGCCCGCCTCAACGCGTTGACCGACAGCCATAAAGCCCATGCCATCCGCCTGGATGCCGACCGGCCCCAACAGGTCGCTGAGGTGCTAAAGCAGGAGCGCATCGACGCTTTCATCAGTGCCGTCCCCTATTTCTACAATTTGGGTTTGACAAGGGCTGCCATCCAGGCGGGCAGCGGTATGACCGATCTCGGAGGCAACAGCGATATTGTCCTTGAGCAGCTCGAGTTGGCAGCTCGGGCAGCCGAAGCCGGCGTCACTATCATCCCCGACTGCGGTCAGGTGCCTGGCATGGGCACCACGCTGGTCCTTTATGCGATGGAGCAGCTGGACCAGACCCGGGATGTCTACATGTGGGACTGCGGCCTGCCCCAGAATCCCGAACCTCCCTGGAACTACAAACTTACTTTTAACATTGAGGGATTGACCAACGAGTATTACGGAGACTGCTTATTTATTCGGGAGGGCCAGCTCGCCCACATCCCGGCGTTGACGGAATATGAGAGACTGACCTATCCGGAGCCCATCGGCGAACTGGAAGCCTTCACCACTGCAGGCGGGCTGACCACCGCAGCTCGCAGTTTTGAGGGCCAGCTCCGCACGCTGCAAAACAAGACCCTGCGCTATCCCGGCAACTTCGAGCAGCTGAAGATCATTGAGCGGTTGGGATTATTCGAGCCCGGGCCGATCAATGTCAACGGACTGCAGGTCAGCCCGCGCCAGCTGCTCCACGAACTGTGGGAGCCGCAGATCCGAGCAGAGTCGAACACCCGCGATTTCATCCTCATCCACATCGAAGCGCATGGTTCCCGTCAGGGTCGGGCGGCCAAGGCGGAGGTTTTGCTGATTCAGCGGTTCGACGAAGAAACTGGCTTTACGGCCATGGAGCAAGCCACCGGCTGGCACGCCGCCATCATGACGGAAGCCATCGCCAAAGGCCGAATTCCATCGGGCGTGATCCCCATTGAGCGCGCCATGACAGGTCAGAATTTTGTTGAGCGGGCTGAACGAAGGGGCTTTGAAGTGGAGCTCACCCTGGATTGACCAGCCCATACGAGCGCTCCCGGCGCCTGCGATATACTCACAGACCACACTTTGTCACGGAGGCATCTCTTGCAATTGCTGATCCTGGGCGGGACCGTTTTCCTGGGCCGCCACTTTGTTGAAGCCGCGCTGGCAGCAGGGCATGAGGTTACCCTGTTCAATCGTGGCGAGACCAACCCTGATCTCTTTCCCGGCCTCGAGAAATTAAGGGGCGAGCGGCCGGGCGACCTGGAGGCGCTCAAAGGTGAGAATTGGGATGCCGTCATCGACACAAGCGGCTACACACCGGAGGCGGTCCGGGGCACGGCCAGACTGCTGTCTGGGTCCGTTAAGCACTACACATTTATTTCGACGATCTCCGTATATCGCGATGGTAATAACTCGGGCTTGACGGAGGAGGCCCTAACCGCCACATTGCCGGAAGGTGAGGCCGAGGACCAGGTTACCGGTGAAACCTACGGTCCCCTCAAGGCTCTTTGTGAAAAAACCGTTCGCAGCAAGTTTGAGGGAGAAGTTCTGATCCTGAGGCCTGGTTTGATTGTCGGGCCGCATGACCCCACCGGCCGATTCACGTACTGGCCGCGCAGGATGTCCCGCGGTGGCGAGGTGCTGGCTCCCGGCGATCCGGATCGCCCCGTTCAGCTCATCGATGCGCGGGATCTGGCAAGCTGGACCATCGAATCCATCGAGGACGGCCTCAAAGGAACCTTGAACGCCACCGGCCCAGCCACGGTGCTGACCATGAAGGAGATGCTCAAAACATGCCGTCAGGCCGGCGAAAATGACGCTGAGCTTACCTGGGTTGACGACCGATTCCTAATCGAAACAGGTGTTCAGCCTTTTACCGAGATGCCGTTGTGGCTGCCCGAGGGGCAGAACGGGCTCATGGAGGTAAACATCGATCGAGCTTTGGATGCCGGCTTGACCTTTCGGCCTTTGCTCGACACCGCCACGGATACATTGACATGGGATCAGGAACTCGGCGGCACCATCCGCCACGGACCGGCGATGGGGCCAGCTCGAGAACTCGCGCTGCTGGAAGCCTGGCATGCCAAAAAGGATTCCGGGGACTAGGCCACCTGTAAATGACTGTGGATCGTATTGCACAGATGCTGCAGTGAGAACGGCTTGGGTATGAAGTCATCCGCTCCCGCTTCGACGGCCGCTTCACGATCCCCTCGCATCACCCTGGCGCTGACCACAATGGCCGGGATCTCGGCCCACCTCGGGTCGGACCGGAGCGAACGGACAAAGGTCAATCCATCCATCTGCGGCATCATCACATCGGTCAACACCAGATCCGGCGACCAGGATGCCAATATATTCATCGCCATTGGAACATCGTAAGCCAGCTGCACCGCATAGTCCTGCCGGCGCAGCAGTTCCTGCATAATGCTGCAGTAGATCGGGTCGTCATCGACGACCAAGATCTTCCCCCTGGCCGAGGTATTCTCGGACATCGGCACTCCCTCCGTCTAGGGGCGAAACTGCAAGCCTACCTTGCATCTTCCGTGCCAATTCCCGAAACCCCAACGCGTCAGTTGGCTGGGCCAGGCCTAGCCTCCTTACCTTTGGAAGCCGAATCATCCTACAGCCCGTCCGCTCCAGCAGCCGATCCATGGCTTGCCTCCTCGGGATTGCTAAGCCGCATGGAACTTAAGCCGATTCTTTTAAGTTTGAAGACAGGCTGCTGATGGATGGCTGGCAAAAACGCCCAAGCAGTTATCCTCAGTGCCAGCGGCGGGGGCGGTACTGCAGCGCCTCCGCCAGATGCGGCGTCTCAATGGCGGCTTCGCCGGCCAGATCGGCGATGGTGAGAGCTAATTTCAGCACCCGATGGTAGGCGCGGGCGGACAGGTCCAACTGGGCCATGGCCTGCTTGACCAGTGCCCTGGATTCTTCATCCAACGGGCAGTGCTGGCGGACCTCGCCCGGGGACATCTCGGCGTTGGCCGCCACCGGGGTGTCGGCAAAGCGCTCGATCTGCTTGGCCCGGGCATTTTCCACCCGCTGACGCACGTTTTCCGAGGGCTCGCCTGCTCGATCGGAGCTCAGTTTCTCGAACTCCACCCTGGGTACCTCCACATGGATGTCGATCCTATCCAGCAGCGGGCCGGAAATGCGCTTCTGATAGCGGGTCACCGCCGAGGGGGAGCAGCTGCATTCATGACGACTGTCCCCGAAATAGCCGCAGGGGCAGGGGTTCATTGCCGCCACCAGCATGAAGTTGGCCGGGAAGGAGAAAGAGCCGCGCGCCCGGCTGATGGTCACCACTTTGTCCTCCATGGGCTGGCGCAGCACTTCCAGCGCGCGCCGATCGAATTCCGGCAGCTCATCCAGAAACAAGACACCCCGATGGGCCAGGGAAATCTCGCCTGGCCGCGGCCAGTTACCGCCGCCGACAAGGCCGGCGTGGGAGATGGTGTGGTGAGGTGCCCGGAAGGGACGGCTCTGCAGCAACGGGGTTTCGTCCGGCAGCATATCCGCCACGGAATACACC
>JBKHKF010000076.1:0-9105 GCA_046537745.1 Anaerolineales bacterium
GTTCTATTTTGTGTGCTTGCCATGGGTGCCCCCTTTATGCCGCTTATTGAAGATAAACGCGGCTTGCAATGAGTGAAGAATACAAAGACCGACCGGACCCAGTTGGTCAGCGGTCGATGAAGCTTAGATCACGGAATTCGTGTCTGTTTGTATATTGATGGGATCGATCTTCCAGATGACGAGCCATAAATCCCCCATGGTTTGTAGCAGCGCCTGCAGGCTGTCGTCCGCCCCCTGCGAATAAAGGAAAAATAAGAGCGAGTGGATGTATGGCCGGCAAGTACCAGTCAGCTATCTCAGCTTGCCTTCAACTTCAGACACAGCATAGAGTATTTGGATTTCATACGCAAGAGGCAAATAGGAGATGGGTACTATCGCGCGTGCTTTATTCAGCATTTTCAGATCAAGATTTTGCGGGTATTTGAGAACCGAAGTTTACTGGTCTAAGCTTTGTTTGAAAGTTGATTGATGCGAGGGACGGTCTCCCGGGAATTTTCGCATTTAGCGATGTGTTCTTGATCAGGTGGGCAGAACAATGCGTTCAAGCTGAAGCCTGAATTCGTACGTTCAATCAAATGGAATGCATGTAAGCAAGCCAATGACACTCACTATTGACCATGGCTACTTGCCATAATCTCTGGCATCAGAAATTTGAGATGTAGATTGGTATTAAGCAGAACAAAAAACCCCCACCATGAGGGTGGGGGCAATTGCCGTGGATCTGGCGGTATCCAGTTTAGGTACCGCCAGATCTATGGCCCGCCCGGGAGGATTCGAACCTCCAACCTACGGATTCGAAGTCCGGCGCTCTATCCGTTGAGCTACGGGCGGAATACGCCTATTATACTCCCTCGAAGGCGGGATTTGGCTCGGCAGCGACCCTGAAAAGAGACAAGGTCTTCAGATCCCCACAGGCCGCGCATTGTAGTTCCCCGAAGAAGGCGAACGTACTCCATTCATGACTGGCAGGCGGGGGCCAGGCGAATTGTCTTGGCACCGGTGGGACAAAAGGATGCAACGGGCTCAGGTACGCGACCTGACGAGCTTGACAGCCACCTGCCAGTGTTTATAGAGTCGGTCGTACTCCCCTAAATGCAATTGGATGACAAGGAGAATGAGGAGATGGGAATGAGATTAGGACGCTACCTTCTGTATGCTGTAGCGGCCGTGCAGGCTTTCTTCGCGCTGGGCTTCTTCCAGCAGTGGCCGCTGGCTACAGGCCCGTGGCCGTTTGATGGAACCACCCCGTTAACCTTTATCTTCATCTCATCGATTTTGGCAGCGGCGGCGGCCTCGACCTTTTGGGTGGCGGCAACGGAGAATTACGGCGCGCTGGCCGGGATCGGCCTGGACTATGTGACCATCATGACGCCGTTGGCTGTGCTCGGTTTTACGCTTGGCACCAGCTCAGTGGGTATACCTCTGACGATATTCGGGCTGGCGTGCCTGTTTGGCGCCTTATTTGGAGCGGGCCTGCTGCTGTGGGGGCTGCGCTCGCCGCTTGATGCCAGGATTCCGATGCCGGGTCCGGTTCGCTGGGCTTTCGTGATTTTCGTGGCGGCCCTGCTGCTGGTGGGCGGCCGCTTGGTGCTCGGCTTTGAGACCACAATCCCATGGATGATCACGGCGGAGCTCGGCACGGTTATGGGCTGGATGTTCCTCGGTGCAGGCGCTTACTTCACCTACGCACTGCTGCGGCCGAGCTGGGTCAATTCCGCCGGTCAGCTGCTGGGCTTTTTAGCCTATGACTTGGTGCTGATTGTGCCGTTCATACAGCGCCTGCCAAATACGCCACCCGAGCAGTTCGTCGGGCAATTAGTCTATACGGCCGTGGTGGTTTTCAGCGGCCTGTTGGCCGGCTATTATCTGTTTGTGCATCCACCGACAAGGATTTGGCGCACAGGTTGAAGGCGATGAGGGGTTAATTCAACAGCGCGAGTGGGACGAAGGAGCAACGGAACGGATGCGCCGTGGTCCGCAGCCGCTCCCGCGATTCATGGAGATTATCCAGATGCACAGCCCCCGCAGCATGGCGGGGGCTGTGCTTGGGGAGAGGTCCAGGTTGGAGTGGGCTTTGACCGCCTGACAAGACACAATCCCCTAACCCACAACTCTGCGGTCCGGGGATCTCCCCGTTGAGTTACGGGTGGGTGGCGTCCACCTTTCTATCCCAAGTCAAGGGTCTTGGTTTATCGAGTAGCCGCGCTGCCGACTACAGGCTCTCCTCCATCTCCTTCTCAGTCCGGTAGTTGCTGAAGGCAGCCTGCAGACCGGCGTCGGTGATGAATTGCTCGCTCTGGGATTCCAGCTTGGCAACCTGGGTGTTCAGCGATATCAGCTCATCTACGGCCGCCTCGAGTCCCTCGGCCAGTAAATCGATTGCCTGATCCTTCTTTCCGTCTGCCGCCAAATCCTTGGCCTCGCTGGCCATGATGCGGATGGCTTCAATCGTAGTCATGGGGAAAATCGCCTCCCTGTTTGTATTTCCACATGTTAAGTCTAGTGAATGCGTCTTAGAATTACAAAAAAGCTGATGGTTTCTGTTAACTCTTAGGCGGCGTTTAGGTCGCTGTAAGCAAGAAGAAATGGGCCGGCACGACCTTGGCTCTTGAGGCTGCTGGTCAGTAAGTGAAATTCGGGATAAGATGATTGCATCATGATTGAAACCAGCTGGTGGACCGTCGCCATTGCCGCTTCCATCACCGCCATCACCACCGGGCTGGGGGCGCTTCCCTTCTTTTTCGTTGAGAAATTATCCAGGCGCTGGCTGGCAATCGGCAACGCCATCGCCGGCGGGCTGATGCTCGGCGCCTCCCACGGCCTCATTCAGGAGGGCTTTGTTTACAGCCCGATCCGGACCATCGCCGGGATCCTGGTTGGCGTGGCATTTATCGCCATCACCCAGCGCCAACTGGACAATCAGCATCATTTCAGCGTGGGCGAACTGCGCGGCGCCGACGCGCTCAAGGCGCTCATGATCGTAGGCGTGATGACGCTGCACTCCTTCTCCGAGGGCGTCGGCGTCGGCGTCTCTTTTGGCGGCGGGCAGGACCTGGGCGCGCTGATCACCATCGCCATCGCCGTTCACAATATCCCGGAAGGGTTGGCCATCAGTCTGGTGCTGGTGCCGCGGGGTACCTCGCCCTGGCGGGCCGCTGGCTGGAGCATTTTCTCCAGCCTGCCGCAGCCGATCATGGCCGTTCCGGCTTTCCTGTTCGTGACTGTATTCCAGCCTTTCCTGCCGGTCGGTTTGGGCGTGGCCGGCGGCGCCATGATCTGGATGGTGGTGGCCGAGCTGATCCCGGACGCGCTGGAGGATAGCTCGGGCTCGATGATCGCTACGATCCTGGCACTGGCCTTCGCTGGTATGCTTGCCTTCCAGGCGTTTTTATAGCTCCGAGCGCCGCGCACGGAGTTCCGAACGCTGTGGTGTAAGCAGTTAAGAGTCCAGAGTTAAGAGTCTAGAGTTAAGGGCCGGCGGCTGTTAGCTCCCGGCAGAGCTTGCTGTGATGAGACGGTAACTTCGGGTTTCATTTTGCTGGCGCCAAGTCGCAATCTTTTAGCTCCGGACTCTTCAGGCTGAACTCTTTCCTCAAAGCGCTTTCTCCCCACCGTGAATTTCATCCCGTCCATTAATCTTCGCGTAAGACTCTTACAAGAATTTCGTAAGAGACGGCCGCTAGGCTGAATCATGAACGGAGGGAAGCCTAGTTGAAAGGAAGAAGAACGATGAAAACACTGGTACGTTCAATCCTGCTGGCCAGTCTGTTGGCGGCGCTGACCGCCACCGCCGCCTTTGCCGGCGGACCACCCGAGGGTGGGGATTTCGTCTGCCCGGTCTTCAATGACGGTTCGGCCGTGGGTGATCACAACCCCAACGCGGTCGAAATCGGTGGCGGTGATTACAGTATCATTGGCCCTGATGTCGCCGTGCCCGATGGTGCGACCAACGGCGATGGCACCGGCACGCCGGGCGGTGAACACTCCTCTCCCGGCGACAGCGATTACACCGCCATCTGGTCTGGCTAGTCTCTGTTGATGTCTCGAAGCAGGTAGACGAAGGGAGGCCGCTTCAGGCGGCCTCTCTTCGCGTCAGCTGTGAATTGGCTTAATCTGAATCGGGGGCCGGGATGCGCAGAGCTGGTTCCAGGACGACAAGTTTCTCGCTGACCTCCCACAGCCGGCGCCATGTATCCCGATCGTAGCTGTTGGGGCTGGTCTCCACGGGTTCCTCATCGAACCAATAGCGTCCGCTGATCTGAGCCCCCTCGGGATGGGCTGCAAGGTGCAGGGCTGTTGCGGCGCCTTCCTCCGGGCTTCGCCCCCGGAATATATAGTACAGCTTCATCAGCGGGGTTATCAGCGGATGGACCAAACCAATATTGGTGGCGACGAAACCCGGATGAAATGAATTTGCCGCGAATCGGTCGCTCAGACGCCGATCGAGTTCATAAGTAAATAAAACATTCGCCAGCTTGCTTTGCGAGTAGGCTTTTAGCCCGGAGTAGCCATCTGAAAGCTGCAAATTATCGAAATGAATTTCTCCTCGCCGGTGAGAGCCGGAGGAGGTGGTGATGATGCGCGGGTCTTCCGAGCGGTCCAGGTTCTCCAGGAGCAGGTGCGTGAGCAGGAAGGGGGATAGGTGATTGAGTGCAAAGGTCCGTTCGTGTCCTTCGCTGGTCAGCTGCCGGGTTAGAAAGAAGCCACCGGCGTTGTTGATCAGCACGTCCAGTATGTTAAAGCGCTCCTTGACCGCTTCCGCCAGCCGCCGTGTCCCGCTCATGGTGAGCAGGTCGAATTTCAGGAAGTCGAACTCCTGATCAGGGGCGGATCGGCGCATTTGCTCGACTGCCTTCAGCCCGCGCTTTTCATTCCGGCCGACGATAAGCACGGATGCCTGGCGTTTGGCGAGTTCGAGTGCGGCCGCGCGTCCGATTCCGGCAGTGCCGCCTGTGATCAAGATCCGCCGCCCCTGGATTTCCCTTGATTCATTTTGCATGGATCCGTCGATCTCCTTGGTCCAACGTCACAGTTCGATAATAACGCAAGCCATCGGTTTCCAGCCTGTGGATGCCGCACCCGGTTGCTGGAATCGGAAGGCAATTGGATTGGGGAGAATCCTTTGAGCGGAGGGTGGACAAAGCTAGCTCACGGTCTTAGACTTCGATTGGTATCAGTGAGGTGAGCCCATGCCGTCAGAACAACAGGTCGTCCAGGCACCGCATCAACACCCACTCTGGGGGAATTTGCGAGCATTTCAGCAGGATGCTCTGGCCACCGTCGAGGTGGCGCGCGAGGCGGGCGATTTCGTGCGCTGGCGGTTTGGCCCCTTCTGGTTTTACCAGGCGAACGATCCAGAGTTGGTCCGTCAAATCCTGGTCAACCAGGCCTCCCAGTTTCACAAGACCGATCGCAACAAAGAGGTTTTCCGACCGGTTATCGGGGAGGGTCTGCTGGTCAGCGACGGCGCCTTCTGGCGTCGCCAACGCACGATGGTTCAGCCTGCATTTCACACACAGCGGATCCGCGCCTACGGGGACATCATGGTGGAGGAAGCCAACGCCATGTTGCAGCGCTGGCGAGACGGTGCCGACTTTGAGCTGCATCACGAAATGATGCGTGTGACTCTGGCGATCGTGGCGCGAACCCTGTTCGATATTCGGCTCGAGGACCAGGACTTCCAGCGCGTGTCCGAGGCGATGGACGTGGTCCTGGAGGAAGCGAACAACCGCTTTCAGAGCATTATCGACATCCCGCGCTGGGTCCCAACTCGGTCCCACCGGAGATCTCAAGAGGCGATCGAGGTTTTGGACACCGTCATCCATCGGATTATCGAGGCTCGCCGGCGCTCAGGGGAAGACCGAGGCGACCTGCTCTCCATCTTGCTGTTCAGCGAGGACGATGAGGGCCACCGGATGACCGCCAAACAGGTGCGCGATGAGGCCATGACGCTCTTTCTGGCGGGGCATGAGACCACCGCCAACGCACTCACTTGGGCCTGGACACTCCTGAGCCAACACTCAGATGTGCTGGCGGAACTGCAGCGGGAGGTCCACCAGAATCTGGGCGATCGATACCCCACTGTGGATGATCTTGAGGCGCTGAAGCTGCATGAGCAGGTCATAAACGAAACGATGCGGCTGTATCCGCCGGTCTGGATTATCGCTCGACAGTCCATTTCAGAGGTTCCCATTGGGAACTACACCCTGCCGGAGGGAGCCAGAGTGTTCATCAGCGCCTGGGGCCTGCACCGCGACCCCTCTCTATTTGAAGACCCTTTAATCTTCAGGCCTGAGCGCTTCGGTGAAAATCAATCCGCCGATCGGCATAAGTACGCTTTCATCCCCTTTGGTGGTGGGCCTCGAATTTGCATCGGCAACGCCTTTGCCATGATGGAAGCGCAATTGATATTGGCGACGATGGTGTCGCAGGTGGAGATTGAACTGGCCCCCGATCAGAATATAGCCCCCGAGCCGTTGGTGACGCTTCGGCCGCGCGACCCGATCCCTATCTCCATGCAGTGGCGAAAGCAGGAAGCTCCGCCCCTTCCGATTGAAGACCGCGCATGAGCTATCACACCTCCGCGCCGACCTCGCCTCCGGAAACTGAAGCGGATCAAGCACGATCATCCGTTGAACCGCTGGCGCTGAAGACCATCTTCGTCACCTGGTGGCCGTTGGCAGCCAGCTGGCTGCTCATGGCGGTGGAACTGCCGATGGTCTCGGCCGTGATGGCCCGCTTACCCGCGCCCGAGATCAGCCTGGCGGCCTGGGGTGGGGTGATTTTCCCCATCGCACTCTTGATCGAATCACCGATCATCATGTTGCTGGCTGCCTCGACCGCGCTCAGCAAGGACTGGGCCAATTACCGCAAGGTCCGCCGCTTCATGATGTGGGCCGGCGGCGGATTGACGGTTCTGCATGTGGCAGTGGCCTTTACTCCTCTGTATGACTTCGTGGTGGGCCAGATACTGGGCGCCCCGCCGGAAATCCTGGGTCCGGCCAGGATCGGTCTGCAGCTCATGACCCCCTGGACCTGGTCCATCGCCTTCCGCCGCTTCCATCAAGGGGTTCTGATCCGCTATGGACATTCGGAAGCTGTGGGTATCGGCACCGCCATCCGACTGACGACGGACGCCACGATCCTGGGGGCAGGACTGCTGATCGGCGACATTCGCGGCATTGTGGTGGCAGGGAGCGCGGTGGGTTTGGGCGTGATCGCGGAAGCGGTCTATGCCGGTCTTCGCGCCCGGCCGGTGGTTCGGGATGAGGTTCGAACCTCCGAGCCAGCGGACGAAGTGCTCACGCTTCGGTCCTTCCTGGAGTTCTATATTCCACTGGCGCTGACCTCGCTTCTCACGCTGCTGACCCAGCCCATCGGCAGCGCAGCCCTGAGCCGGATGCCGGACCCGCTGGCTTCGCTGGCAGTTTGGCCGGTGGTCAACGGGCTGGTCTTCATGAGCCGCAGCCTTGGTGTTGCCTACAACGAAGTGGTGGTGGCTTTGCTGGATCGGGCCCGCTCCTACCGAAGCTTGCAGCGGTTCACATTGATCCTGGGGGCTGGCACCTCTGCCTTTCTGCTGATCATCGCGCTCACGCCGCTCTCCGATTTCTGGTTCCGGGTGGTTTCCGGGCTGCCGCCCCGGCTGGCGCCGCTGGGTACCAGCGCCTTGCTCTATGCGCTGCCCATGCCGGGGTTGGTGGTGCTGCATTCGTGGTTCCAGGGTGGATTGGTCAACCAGAGGAAAACCAGGGGTGTCACCGAGTCGGTGGGCCTGGCGCTGATCGTGAGCGCGTTGGTCCTCCTGGTGGGGGTGATCACAAAGCCGATGCCGGGGCTTTACGTGGTTTGGATCGCGCTGGACGCCGGAGCGCTGGTTCAAATGCTGTGGTTGTGGTGGCGCAGCCGAAGCGCGATGAAGCGCATTCGTGAGGAGGATCGGCCCGGACCCGAACATACCCAGGCTGCCGAGGAGTCGGGCGCTTAGGCCATGATCGGCCGGTGTCCTCCATTTCAGCGCGCCCGCTCAGCCTGAATGGCAGCCATCTCTCCCAAAAAACTTGACGGGACCACCGCTTGAAGCCGTGCATGCTGCCAATCCAGCGCTTTCATCAGTCTCAGCCAATCCTGGGCGGGCAGGGGGTGGGGGACGGCTGCATTGCCGCGATGGCTGTTGTACTCGACCAGGATGAGCTGTCCGCCAGGGCGGATTTCGTGGAGCAGCCTGCGCAGGATGGCTTTTTTCTCCTTATCCACGAAGAAGTGAAGCACATTCGCCAGCAAGTACCCATCCAGTCTTTCAAGCGGAAGCGGATCACGCAGGTCCCCTTGCAAGGGAAATATCTGCGAATTCCAGATGGTTCCTTCGATATTCCGCTTGAGTCGCTTCAACGACTGCCGATGGATATCAAGGCCGATCACACGGCCATCGCTGCCGAGGTGATGTGCCAATCCAGCTGTGAAAATCCCCTGCCCACAGCCCAGTTCTGCCCACAGGCCTCCCGCTTTGAGATCGCAGTGGGGCAGCAGCTTGAAGGGCTTCTGGAATCGTGATCTCTGGCGTCGCGTCCAACTGTTGCTCGGTATTTCGTTCAGAGCGAACCGTCCTTATCTTTTGTTAATTCTGTTGAACTTATACTTAATCTAATCAGAACTGAACAACAAACGCTGAAACAGAGAAGGGACACAATGACGGAGATTCACCGATTCGACACACCGGGGCAGCTGGCCGATTCGATGGCGGCCTTCTTGATGGATAGGACAGAGGAAGCCATTGAGGCGAGGGGCTCCTTCTCCATCGCGCTCGCAGGGGGCACCACGCCCAAGCCGATATACAGCAGCTGGTCGGCCATGCTATTAGCCTCGGAGGTGGACCCCACCGATCTTCATATCTTCTGGGGGGACGAGCGCTGTGTGCCGCCGGATGACCCGATGAGCAACTTCCGCATGGCCTACAACACATTGCTCTCCGAGGTGCATGTTCCGGATGATCAGGTCCATGCAGTTCGATGTGAGCAGAACCCGAAGGAGGCGGCAGCCGCCTACGAGCAGGTGCTGCGGGAGCATTTCGAAGGCGGAGAACCTCGATTCGACGTGGTCCTGCTT
>JBKHKF010000077.1:0-8972 GCA_046537745.1 Anaerolineales bacterium
GTTCGGGACATATAGAACCACTCGGCCGCCCGGCGCGAGCGTCCGGACCATTTCGGCCACGGCTTGGCGGTCATCCTGGACATGCTCGATGACCTCGCGGGAGAGGATGAGGTCGAAGGAATTGGATGGGTAGGGCAGCGCTTCACCGGCGGCCTGGACGATATTGGGCAGTCGGTCTGCCGCCTGGCGCGCTCGATCCTCATCGAATTCAAGGCCATGGGCCTCCAGAGCGTGTTCGGCAAGCCGCCCCAGGTAGGCGCCGAGGCCGCAGCCGTTGTCCAGCACCCGGCCGTTGATCCGATCCCCTGCAGCCTGCACGATCATCGACAGTCGGCGCTCCTGGCCATCTCGCCAGAGATAGGAGGGCTCGCCCCGCAACGCCGCCTTGTCCATATCTCGGGCGAAATTGGTTGAGTATGTCTCAGTCATGCCGATAATCGCCATCCAGATGGGCTAAAGCCAGGCCCAAGGCGGCCGATGAGCCAAGCTGGGCTAGCTCACCCTGACGCCACAGTCTGGTGACCTCGTTCCGATCCAGCCACAGCACCTGCTGCGCCTCGAGATCGCCCGAATCCGGCGGCTGAACCTGCCGACATCCCTCGGCCAGAAAGAGGTAGGCAAAGCCGCCGCGCAGGTTGCCAGCCAGCACATAGTCGCCCAATTCGCGCCAAGAATCGGCTTTGCAGCCCATCTCCTCCAACAGCTCCCGCTTGGCGGCTGATAGCGGATTTTCGCCCGGCTCGATCATGCCGGCCGGAGGCTGAAGGTCGATTCGGTCAGGGCCTCGTTTGTATGAACGGATCATCCCGATCTGGCCATCGGTTGATGCCGGCACTATTACCACGAAATCCGGGGTTCTCAGGCGCAAATAGCCTTCGACAATCCGGCCCTCCGGCAATTTCAGGTCCTCGGAATACACTTTTAACCACGGCGATCGGTCCAGCAGCAATCGGCTGGATAGAGTTTCCCAAATCCCCATCTCATCAGGATCGGTCATGAATCGCCTTTTCCACCCGAACCTTCGGGCAGTGGAACCGCGGAAAGCAGTCATCATTCTTGGTGTTTATACGCGAATTCATCGGCTTGCCTTCATTGATCTCGCTCGATTGGAGGATTCAGTCTACCATTGGCGGCTATCCGGCCGCTTCAGGCCCATGGGCTCTGTAGATTGCGATTGTTCCGAGCATGTACCTTTCGTAGTCCGGGCTTTGGAGCCCAGCCTGCTTCAAGGTGTTCACCATGCTCCCCGGCATCAGAAAACTCTCGGTCGAGGCGGGGAGATATCTATAAGCCTCGGGATCCCCGGCCAACCAACTGCCCAGCGCTGGAATAAGCCATCTCAAATGAAACCGCAGGAGCGGGCGCAGCAAGTTGACGGGCGGGGGCTTCGTTTCCAGGCTGACCCAGGTGCCATTCGGTCGAAGGACGCGCACCTGCTCGATCAGGGTTTGCGGGAGATCGGCTACGTTGCGCAGCAGAAAGCCGGAGATAACGCCGTCGAAGCTGCCGCTGGCGAAGGGCAAGTGATGCGCGTCGGCGATGACCCAGACCGGCTCATGATCCCCCGCCCGGCTCTGGCCCACGGCCACCATTTCCCGGGTGAAATCGGCGGCGATCGTAATGGCTGACGGCTGCTGCCTCAGGACCTCGAAGGCAAGGTCACCGGTGCCTGTGCCAATATCCAGGATTTGATCTCCAGCCTGGAGCCCCAGCCGGTGCACCGCGCGCCGGCGCCATGCTCGATCCCGGCCAAAGGTCATGACCCGGTTGAGCAGATCGTACCGCTTGGCAATGCGGCCAAACATCCCCTGGATATTTCGAGTTCGGTCTTTGGTTTCTTGCATCAGCTCGGATTTCTTCAGATTTCTTATCTTGACTGTGATCACGGCAGTGGTCATAACTGGATCCATCAGAGTGGCCTGATTGATCCGGCGTCGGCCGCGTGGGCAGCTTAGGCCAATCCGGCGCGTTCGATCAGACCAGTGGCTGTTCGAGCTGGTATTTATTGCGCCCAGATCACCGAATTCTATCAGGCTCATCAGCCGATTCTTTAGTCACGGCTAGCGGTGTTATCGATTCCAGAACTGATCGCAATGGAGTATATTTTTGAGTCCAGCGCTCTCATAAGGAGAAGGAATAGTTATCATTGATGGAACCGAGCCCCGGCGCCATTCGCATCCGCCGCACACTTTTTGTTTGCCAGAGCATCTTCAGCGCAGGCTATCTCGCCGCCGTCACTCTTGCCTCGATTGTCGGGGCGGACCTGGCGGAGCATGAAGCCTGGGCGGGTGTCCCGGCGGCAGGTCTCTTATTCGGCGCGGCGGGATCCGCCTCGCTCTGGGGGGCCGGCATGGATCGTTTCGGGCGACGGCCAACGCTGGTCAGCGGCCAGGTTGTCGGTGCGGCCGGTGCGGCCTTCGCAGTTTGGGCGGTGGTGGCGGGTTCACTTCCGCTGTTTCTCCTGGGGATGCTGCTGCTTGGTGCAGCGAAAGCCAGTGTTGACCTGGGCCGATATGTTGCAGGCGAGGTCCATCCACCGGATTTTCGGGCTCGGGCCATCGCCATGGTCGTGCTGGGAGCCACCATCGGCGCAGTGGTCGGCCCATTGTTGGTGGCCCCCATGGGCTCCGCAGCCAATGCCATTGGGCTGAGTGAAACCGCCGGTCCGTATCTGGCGACCATTGGTCTTCTCATGCTGACCATGCTGGTGCTGTTGTTCGGCCTCAGACCCGAGCCGGGCGAATTGGCCAGGGAGGTCGCCAGCCGTTTTCCGGATGTCGGCCGATCGCAAGAAGCGGGCAACGTGATGTCGGCATTTCGCAATCCAGCTGCCTGGCTGGCTTCGCTGACACTGGTTGTGGCGCAGATGGTGATGGTCATGGTCATGGTGATTACTTCGCTGCACATGCGCGGCAGCGGCCATCCCCTCAGCGCCATCTCACTTGTGATTTCCTCGCACACCTTTGGTATGTACGCGTTCTCGGTGGTGTCCGGCCAGCTGACGGATCGCATTGGCCGACATTGGGTGATCCTTCTCGGGTTGATTCTACTGGGGGCTTCCAGTGGGCTGGCGGGTTTGTCCAATCAGGTCCTTCCGCTGGGGTTGACATTGTTTGGTCTGGGGTTGGGTTGGAATTTGTGCTATGTGGCTGGCTCAACCCTTTTGAGCGATCACCTGGCGGCCGCCAATAGGGCTCGTGTCCAAGGCGTGACGGACACCCTGGTCGCCTCGGCTTCGGCGGTGGGAAGCCTGGGCAGCGGAGTGGTGTTCGCCGCAGTTGGCTATGGCACCATGGGAATTGTCGGGGCGATCTTCAGTCTCATTCCGTTCCTTCTGATCATCCGACATATGCGATCTGACCGCCTCCAGTCCAGCGAGGCGGTCAGTAACTAGCGCGAGTTGATTGGAGTTCGCTGAAACTTTGTCTTAAACGCGAACCCTCATCGTGTGAATTCCGGTGGCGCCATCGGGTCGAACCGGATTGGACTCTAGAATCTGCATTTCCCCGCTGCCATCGTAGGCCCGCACCCGGAAGGTGTGGTTGCCGGCCGAGTACGGCCAATCAAAACGCCACTGCACCCAGCTGAGTGAGCTCAAGGGCGGAACCCGCAGCTGGGCCTCCATCCAATCGCCATCATCCACCTGAATCTCCACCTTGCTGATGCCTTCGTCCCCGGACCAGGCGATGCCGCCGACCGGGACCGGATCACCCTCTTCGAACTCGCCCTCCAAGGCCACGTTATCGATGACGGAGGTGGTGTGGGCGAAGGCCTCCTCGGACCATCCGCGGTCAACCCAGTAGCCAGGGCCTTCTTCGTCAATCACCTCCATACGTGTGATCCATTTGGGCTGCTTCATGCCATAGCGGTTCGGAATGTACACGCGCAGGGGGAAACCATGCTCCACCGGAAGTGGGACGCCGTTCATCGCGTACACCAATAGTGTCCGCGGGTCCATCGCATCCTCCAGAGTCACGCTTTCATAAAAACCATCGACGGATTCGATGGCGATCTCCAAAGCTCCATTCTGAAGCCCCGCCTGTTCCAGTAGGTGAGCGAAGGGCACGCCGGTCCAGCGGCTGGTGCTGGTCAGGTCACCGCCAATAGGATTGGAGATGCACTGCATGGTGAGTGCCTGGGTTTGGGATGGCATCGCCAGGATGTCCTCGATGGTCAAGGTCATGGGGTTATCCACCAGGCCGCCCAACTCCAGACGCCATGAGTTGGCGTCCACGTTCGGGGGCATGGTGTTGATGTCGATGCGGTAGAAATCCTCGTTGGAGGTCAGCTCGGGCCGGGTGCCCGGGGCTGGCTCGATGCGCGCTTGCAGCGTCGGCTCAGGTGGAGAAGCGGCGGGACCGCTCGTATCCTCGATGTCGAGTTCGGGTATGGACTGGGCCGTGGGTGCCTGGCCCTCCGCCCCTTCAACCAAGCGGCCTAAGCCGACAGCTACGGCAGCGGCTGCAACAGAACCCCCACCGACCAGCTGCAGGAAGGTTCGACGGTCGAACTCACCGATCCTTTCCTCTTCCGCCCCCGTCTGCAACCGCCGGATGGTCAGGCCAAGCAAAGCCCCCCACGGGAAGAAGAGGGCGGCGAACCAGAAGATGGTGGGCAGCCAACCTGCCTCGGGGGTGCCCAGGCTGGCCTCAATGGCCAGGGTGGCCAGAAAGAGCACTGCCCCGCCGATCACACCGGCAGGACCGTAATCCAGATCGCGGCGTTGGCCGAGCCAGGCCAACACCAGGCCGAAGATGGCACCGCCGCCAGCCAACTGAAGGATGGCCATGATTTGCTCGATGAGCTTGGCGGTGCTGGAGGTTTGACCCAGATTGAACCTGGTGATAACCGCAACCATGCTGTCGATGCCAAAAGTTAGAAGTCCACCAGGCAGAGTCCGAGCGACCCAGTCAAAGATGTCAAAAGGTATAAAGGGCAACCCCGCCAGCGTGTTGGCGAGATAGCTCAGCGCGATGACCGGAAGGCTTGTGAGTAGGCCGAAAAGCGCGCCTAAAATCAGATGTTTGCCTTTTGTGTTCATGATGGCTCCATTTCAGCGTGAGGATTCAACTTTCACTATATATAGAATAAGTTGCGAGAAGATTACGCCGATAGATTTGCCCGATGCAGGTTGCAGGGTGTCATCGTGTGGGGCGATGTCTCGAGAGGCGGGTGCTTTCAGGAACGCCTCCGGGGAAGGAACTCCCTGACCAACTCCTGCCGGGTGGGTTCTGTCAGGGTGGATCCATCCTTCAGCAGAATCGTAGGGACGCTGCGATAGCCATCATTGACCTCCAACACAAAGGCTTCGCCCTCCCTGGAACAATCGATGTCGATCCATTCGAAATAGATGCCATGTTCCTCAAGGAAGTCCAGGGCGCTAAGGGCTTGGTGGCACCACATTGTGCCGAAGACTTTGACCTCGGGGGGATTCATTAATAGCTACCTTGGTTGGTTCTCTTGATGAGCGTGTCAATCATGAAAGCAGCCTAAGGACCAGTGCCTTCCATCCGTGCGAATCATCACGTCCGCCTGGTCGGGACCCCAGGAGCCAACTCTATATTCGGCAAGGTCCGGTGAATCTTCACCTTGCCAGCCGGCGAGGATCGAATCAATCAGTCGCCACGCCAGTTCAATCGTGTCGGCTCGTGTGAACAGCGATTGATCACCGTTGAGCGCATCGAGCAGCAGCCTTTCATACGCGTCCGGGATGGAATCCTCGCCAAAGGCATCGGCGTAGTGAAACTCCATGTCAACAGAGTCCATCCGGGAGGATTGATCCGGCACTTTGGCTTCAAAGCGAAGATGGATGCCTTCGTCGGGTTGAATGCACAGGTCCAGCGCGTTTGGCCGGATCGTCTCTCCCGGGTCGAGCGGGAACATCATGTGCGGGACAGATCGAAACTGAATATGAACTTCGGTGCTTTTGGCTTTCAGGTGCTTGCCGGAGCGTAGATAAAATGGGATGCCCTGCCAGCGCCAGTTATCGATAAACAGCCGAAGAGCAGCATAGGTGGCAGTCTGTGAATCCTTTGCAACGCCCTCCTCCTGGCGGTATCCCTCATATTGAGCCAGCAGGCTGTAATTTCTGACCTGCTCCGGTTCGATGGGCCGAATGGAGTTCAGCACCTTGACCCGCTCGTTGCGGATGTCTGTCGCGTCGAAGGAGGCTGGTGGTTCCATAGCAACGAGGGAGAGAAGCTGCATGAGATGGTTCTGGAACATGTCCCGCAGCACGCCGACTCCATCGTAGAACTCGGCGCGATGTCCTACGCCGACCTGCTCAGCCACCGTGATTTGAACATGGTCGATATAGTTCCGGTTCCAGACCGGCTCGAAGATACTGTTAGCGAATCGGAAAACCAACACATTTTGCACTGTCTCTTTTCCAAGATAGTGGTCGATCCGGTAGATCTGATCTTCTTCCAGGTATTTATGAGCGACGCTGTTGAGTTCCTGAGCCGACTCCAGATCGTGCCCGAATGGCTTCTCGATCACGACCCGCCGGAAGCCCTGGGATGGCTCTACCATGCCAGCCTGCCCGAGCCGCTCGAGCGCTTGCTCGTAAACAAAAGGAGGCGTGGCCAGATAGTAGAGACGATGCCCCGGCCCCTGCTCTTCAATCTCATCCAATCGATCCTGTAGAGACTGAAGGTCCTCCGGTGCCTTGAAGTCGCCGCAGACATAGCTCAGCATGGGTGCAAAGCCCTCCCAGCGATCCGGCGTAAAATCATCGGGGGCAAACTCCTGCATGGCATCCTTCATGTCTGCGCGGAAGCTCTCGTCGCTGGCCTCCGACCGGGCCATACCGATGATGTTAAAATCCTCCGGAAGCCGTCCTTTGCAATCCAGGCTGAAAAGGGAAGGCATCAACTTCCGCTGGGTTAGATCGCCGGAGGCGCCAAAGATAATCAATGTGGTTGGGATACTCATATACCTTTTCCATTTCAAGCGGCTCTTGTACGGGGCAACGTACTAATCAAATTCTAGCAGAGCCCGCCTGGTCACTATGGATGCTTCATCACGATTCCAGCGCTTCCGTGCCGAAATAGCCGCTATAATTGCTGATCCATGCAGTCAAGAATGAGATGGTTTAGTTGGTTTGCTACCGGTGGGCTGCTGGCACTGCTCCTGCTTATTGGTCTCTACCAACTCCCCCCGGTTAAATATCGACTCGAGTGGCGCTTCGATCGCGCGGAAGGCGTGATCCGAGGCTGGCTGCGTCCAGGAGAGACCCTGCCCACCCCCCACGGTGCGGCTGAGATCGCTTCTGTGCCAACCGTCGCCCCTCGGACCGCAACACCTACCCCGGACCAGCCCGCGGAAGGGGCCTCCGCCACCCCCGCTCCCTCCCCCACGCCTCTGCCGGATCAAGTTCAGCTTCCCGCCCCGGAATGGGAGAAGCAGGACTGGAACAACTGCGGTCCGGCAACGCTGGCACTGGGACTGCGATTCTTTGGATGGGAGGGGGATCAATTCGACATTTCGGATCTGCTCAAGCCTGATCGCGGCGACAAAAACGTCAATATCGAGGAGCTCGTCTATTATGTGCGCACCAGGACGGGCTGGCTCTCGACCGATTACCGGCTGGGCGGTGATATGGAAACGCTGCGGCGCTTTATCGCGGCTGGAATTCCGGTGATTGTCGAGAAAGGATTCGTGCTGGATGAAACCGATGGCGGCGGCGGTTGGGCCGGTCACTACCTGCTGCTGACCGGCTACGATGAAGCCGAGCAGGTCTTCATCGCCCAGGACACCAATCCGACGACGGGCGGCTCGAACCGGCGCGTCGGCTATCAGGAGCTAGATGAGGGCTGGCAGGCTTTCAATCGAGTCTTTATGTACATCTACTTGCCAGAACAAGAGGAACAAGTGGAGGAACTGCTGGGCCCGGATGCCGACCCCGACACGAATCGAGAGCGAGCGATGGAGCAGGCGCGGGCTGAGATCGAAGAGGACCCCGAGGACGCGTACGCCTGGTTCAATTTGGGGACAAATCTGATTTACTTCGAGCGATATGGAGAGGCGGCCGACGCATACGATCAGGCGCTCGCACTTGGCTTGCCCTGGCGCTTCACCCGCTATCAATTTGGTCCGTACATCGCTTATTTCAACGTAGGCCGCCACCAGGACATCATCGAGCTGGCCGACGCCACGCTCTTCCGCACCTCAAAAGCCGAGGAATCCAGATTGTGGCGCGGCTGGGCTCGCTATCAGTTAGGCGATATCGTCGGTGCTGAAGAAGATTTTCTCGGAGCTCTGGCTGTCAACCCCAATTACATGGACGCTCAGTATGCGCTGGATTTCATCCGCTCCAACGAATGATTCGCCGGGCCTGTTATCTTATATGATGGAGTAGTAACCGCCTCCAGTACATCCATTAAGTAAGAAGGAGCTACTCATGATGATCAGCACCAAGATGAACGCAGCCATGAACCAGCAGATTGGGTCGGAGCTGAAAGCATCTAACCAGTATCTGAACATCGCCTCCTATTTTGGTACGGAAAACTTGCCGGAGCTCGCGGGCTTTTTCTTCCGACAGTCGGAGGAGGAGAGGGAGCATGCTCTCGAGTTTGTCCATTATCTGCTTGATGTCGGTGGTTCGGTGGCCGTGCCGGCAATCTCGGAGCCGACCACGGAAATTGATTCGGCCAGGACCGCCGCCAAAATGGCCCTTGACTGGGAGCGGGAGGTCACCGAGCAGATCAACGATCTGATGAACCTGGCCATCAGCGAGAGTGATCACGCCTCGCAGCAATTTCTGCGCTGGTTTGTGGATGAGCAGGTTGAGGAAGTGGCGACCATGGATGAGCTGCTGTCGGTGATTGAACGTGCTGGCGACAGTCTGCTGTTGGTGGAGGAGTACATCGTCAGGAAGGGTGATCCCCACGAGGGAGAGGATTGAGCTGATCAGGACGATGGAACCAGGGGCACACCGATCGGTGTGCCCTTTTTTGTTTGGGGGAGTAAGC
>JBKHKF010000078.1:0-8922 GCA_046537745.1 Anaerolineales bacterium
GGGGTGGATCGAGGTTTTCATAAACCAAGGCCATCAGAGCATATCCGTCCGCCTTCTGGGCGGGGGTCCTGGCTAGCGCAATGGATTCCGAGATACTGCGAATGGCGTCGGCGTTTTCCCCAAGGTGATAGTAGACCGTGCCAAAGCCGTAAGCCAGGTAGTAATTCGCCGACCCAAACCGGCGGGCCTGGCGCAGGTCGTCGAGCGCCTCCTGGAACTCACCACGCTCGACCCGCACTAATGCCCGGGTGATATAGGCGTGGGCGTAGCGGTCGTTGATTTCTAAAGCCCGATTGGCAGATTCCCGGGCCCTCTCATAATCCCGCAGGTCCCATTGAGCCCTTGCCAGGTAGCCCCAACCCGTATGATCATCCGGGGCGTAGGCAACGTAAGTTTGCAGGGGCCAGGACCCTTGCTCATATTGCTCAAGCGCGACGTGAGCCCGGCCGATAGCCTTATAGCCTTCCAGATTGGTAGGATCGCCGGCGCTGCCCTGGGTCGCGGCCTCCAGGGAAAGTTCAAATTGATCCCGATTGTATTTAGCAAGGCTGTGGCGAATGTAAAGGATCGGATCGCGCAGCCCCTGATCGAAGGCGGCCTGGAGTGTTTCGTCCATCTTCTCCCAAAGTCGCACGGTTCCGTAGAACTCCGCCTTCTCCAGGTAAGCCGCTGAAAACAGCGGGTCGCGGTCGATGGCTCGATCGAAGTCAGCAGGAAGATCCCGGGATCGGAGTTCACCGTTCTGGCGCAGTGTGATGTCGATAATGGCTAAAGCGCGGCCCAAGAATGCCGGTGCGTACTCCCGGTCGGCCAAGGTAGCCTGATCGTAGGCCAGGACCGCCTGCCCTGGCTGTCCGCCCAAACGGAGCGCTTCACCCATGAAGTAGTAAGGGTCAGGCAAATCTTCATCGATCTCGATTACCTGCTCCATGAATTCCACGGCCTGCTCGTAATCGCCGCGCTGCAGCGCGACGATACCTGAGCTGTAGGCTTCGTAGCCGGGGCGGGGAGTCAATCCGACAATGGGGGTTGCGGTCGGAGTGGCGCCGACAAAGAAACTGATGGGTGTTGCTGCCAGATCGGTCGGAATAGGCGTGCGGAAGGTTCGGGTTTCGGCTGGGATAGGGGTGAGCGTCGGTGTTGGGATCTCCGGCGTTACAGTGGGCGTGTCGGTGGGTGGCGGCAGCGTCGGTGCGACGATTGCCGGCATGGGCAGCCGTTGCAGGGCGAGCACGCCGCCGGCCAGCACGGTGAGCACAACCAGGCCGACAAGCGCGCCTCCGACCATCCGCCAACTGAATTTCAGGCCCGAGCGGCTTTTCGCCCGCTTGGATGGGGCCACTTCCCGGCGTGGAACTTTTACTTTTTTCCGGGGCGTCTCTTCCGGCTGACGTGCCCCCAATACCTCCAGGCCGCGCAGTGCAGCCCGGTTGGTGGGATCCGCGTTAAGCGCAGCCTCCAGGCAATAAATCTGCTCCCGCTTGGTGGCCACCACCGAGCTCATCCAGACCCAATACTCCGCGTTACCGGAGTCGGAGCTCAGCAGCCTCGCCAGCAGCTTGCGTGCTCGGCCTCTATCGCCTGCACGAGCTGCCGCAATGGCCTCTGTCAGCATGTTAGATGATGCTTGCGCCAATGCTTATACCCCTTCCGAAACGGTCGAAGTTTAGCATAGCGTTTCTTGCGGAAAAAGGCTATCCCACCTTGGTATAATCGCGGCCCGTGAGGATTTCTGGCTTTTTCCTTCTGCTTTGTGCGCTTCAACTGCCTTTCCTGAGTGGTTGCCAGGCGGCTGCCGGGCCTTCCACACCGACCGCGACAGTTACCTTGGTGCCATTTGATACCCCCACACCTACTTTGAGCCCAAGCCCGGTCACCCCCGCAATTTCCCAGGAGGAGGGCGAAATTATTCCTTCTCCCACACCATTCGTCCACGAGGTTCAGGAAGGTGAGACGCTGCTGAGCATCGCTATCCGCTATGGTGTCACACTGGATGGCATGCTGGCAGCCAATCCAGAGCTCGATCCGCGATTCCTTTCCATCGGTCAGGAGCTTCGAATTCCCGGACCTGAAGGTCAGCCCGCTGACACGCTTCTGCCCACCTCAACGCCATTGCCCCTCGATCTCTCGCCGGGCCGCTGTTATCAAACCAGTGAAGGTACCTGGTGGTGTCTGACGGAAGTGGACAACATCACGGATGCGCCTGTGGAGGGGCTGACAGCGCAGGTGCGTCTGATGAATGCTGCGGGTGAGCTGGTGGACCGATCCCTTGCCTATGCGCCGCTCAATCGACTTCCGCCAGGACAGGTGCTGCCTTTGCTCACAAGCTACCAGGGAGAGGAGCTGGATCAGCTTTTCGCACAGTTCAGCCTGCTGAGCGCCGTGGAATCCATTGCCGAGGGCGGTCGCTATCTGGATCCGGAGGTCGTGATTGATTCCGAGGAGCAGGTTGTCGGTGGCAAACAATGGCGAGTGACAGGGCGAATGAGTTTGCCGGGGGCGGAGCCGGATGCTGCTTACAGGGTATCTCTACTGGTCATGGCTTTCGATAGCGCGGGTCAGGTGGTCGGCTACACAAAATGGGAGCCCGAGGAAATTGATGAACGACCCTGGGAATTTGAAGTAATGGTTTTCAGTCTCGGACCCGTGATCGATCATGTAGAAGTAGCAGCGGAGGCAATTCAATTGGATGGGTAGTGAGGAATCTTTGGATGTCTGAAGTGCGAACGATCCCACTGTCAGACAGGCAGCAGCTCGCCGCGATCCTGGATCGTCGCTCTGCTGCCGATGCGCTGGCCGGATATTACGCGTTGGAGCATCCAGAGGAGCGAGTCCGCCTGTATGGCTACGCCAGCTCGCAAGGTGACCCTCTTGGATTTCTGGCGGTAGCTCGTACCGGCCTGGATCTCTTCCGGCCTCTGCTGGTTCCGTTCGTCGGAAGGAAGGAAATCCTGAACCGCCTTCTACGGGATGCCATCCGTCCCGGCCAACCCTTCTTGCTTCACTTGCCCTTTGAGCAGATTCATTGGATTGACGGTGAAGTGCAGGTTGATTCGCGGCGGGATAGCGAGCTGCTCCGGCTCGAGCCGAGCGCATTTGAGCCGATCCTGAACGTGCTGGTTGTGGAAGCAAAATCCCCCGGCGGCGAAATACGTTATGAGATTAGGACCGCTCAGGGGATCAATGCAGCGGCCGGAGTGAACTGGATGGGAGAACGGTTCGCGGAGATTTACCTGGACGCGGAGGAGCCCGCCCGGGGCCGCAAACTGACCCAATCCGTGCTTTCCGCACTGGTGGCTCGCTTGTTGGGCGAGCGGCGGATACCGCTCTATCGTGTTAAAACCCATCGAATTGCAGTCAAAACGGAAGCATTTCACGTTGGTTTCCGGCCGACCGGTGTCAAGACGAGTTTGATTGCCGGTTCGCTGCTGGCAGAAGAGAAATAAAGGGGATTCTATGGAGGCCGTCCGATGACTCAGGCCCGCCACAACTTCCCGATGGGATTTCTCTGGGGGACTGCCACCTCATCCCATCAGGTGGAAGGCGACAACCGACGAAATGATTGGCACGAGTGGGAGGCCGAGCCGGGCCGGATCCAGGAGGGGCACGTCTCGGCCAAAGCCTGCGACTGGTGGGGCGGTCGCTGGCAAGAGGATCTGGATCGGGCGGCAGAAGCAGGGCAAAACAGCCACCGCTTATCTTTAGAGTGGAGCCGTCTGGAGCCAGAACCTGGGAAGTGGGATTCGAAGGCAGAGCGAAAGTACCGGGAGATGCTTGAAGGGGCTCGAGCCAGGGAGTTAACTCCAATGGTAACCCTTCATCATTTCACCAACCCCCAATGGCTGATGGCGCAGGGCGGCTGGCTGAACCCCAATGTGGTCGAGCACTTTGGTTCGTTTGCGTCAAGAGCGGTGGAGGCATTTGGTGATTTAAACGCGCTCTGGGTCACCATCAATGAGCCGAATGTGTATGCCTATGCTGCCTATGCCTCCGGTGAATTTCCGCCGGGCGAGAGCGATCTGAGAAAAGCCATCGAAGTCATGATCAATATGACGCGTGGCCACGCACGTGCCTATCATGAAATTCATGAGAAGCAGCCGAACGCGCAGGTAGGGTTGGCGCATCACTATCGCGGGATGAAGCCTGCCTCCAGCATCAACTCCTTGCATCGGATGATGGTTTCCCTGCGGTCCAACTCGTTCAACACCGGAATTCCCCATGCCTGTAAGGACGGTGTTTTTCGGCTTCCGTGGCGCAAGGTCGAGATCCCGGAGGCCAAGGGGTCGCAGGATTTCTTTGGATTAAATTACTACACGCGCGAGCTGGTCGCCTTCGATCCAAGAGCCTATCAGGAGCTCTTCGGCCGGGGCTATTTCGCGGCGGGCGCGGACGTGAGCCCCACCGGATTTATCGCCAATGACCCCGAGGGATTCTGGGAAGCGTTGCGTTGGGCCCATTCCTACGATCTTCCTATTTATGTAACAGAGAATGGCGTGGAGGACGATAAGGATGACCTGCGCCGGCGCTATCTGATCCAACACATCCGAGTGCTTTGGAGGGCGGTCAATTTCAACTGGCGTGTCAAGGGTTATTACCATTGGTCGCTGGTGGATAACTTCGAATGGGAGCGCGGATGGACCCAACGGTTTGGGTTATGGGAGTTAAATCCCTCCACCCAGGAGCGAACCAAGCGTCCCAGCGCCGATCTCTACGCCGCCATCTGCCGCCAGGGCGCCTTGACCACGGATATCGTCGAGCAATATGCGCCGGAGCTGCTGCCGGTGATATTTCCTCCGGCTCCAGTCGGAGATTTGCCGCCAGACTTGTAGAAGCTCCGTTGAAATTCTGAAATTGGTCAGGCGGCTGTCCGTTCCTGGGGGCTTTCTCTGGACCGTGCTATAATAGCTTGGCCGTTGGGCTTGCCTGGCGGCCTTTTTGTGGAGAGGTAGCGAAGTCTGGTTTAACGCGCGCGCCTGGAGAGCGCGTGAGCCGTAAGGCTCCGTGGGTTCGAATCCCACCCTCTCCGCCTCAAAGCACCGCCTGGCGGTGCTTTTTTCATTTCCGTTGACAGCGGCCAAACACCGCGTTATCCTCGAGATGCGTTCGGGTCGGTCCGACGCGGCGGATCCCTCCAAACCCCGTCAGGTCCGAGAGGAAGCAGCGGTAGGAGGAGATTCCGGGTGATGTCGACAAACCGGCCCGAGCGCATCTTTTTTAATTGCGCCTCCAGCGAGGATCATCAGCCCTTAAGGCTCCTTTGGTATACTGCCGCGCGATGAATTTGAGCAGGATTAAGAACTGGGCTTCCATCCCACCGTTACGCCTTCTAGTGCCGATCATGGCCACCCTGGGGCTTTATCTGACCGCCTGGGCGCTGGCGCATCCTGTGGAAATCCACGTGGACGGCCAGGTCACCAGCGTGCGCACTCACGCCCGAACGGTGGAAGGTGCGCTGCGTCAAGTTGGGCAAGCGCCGAGGCAAGCCGATGAAGTGTTCCCGTCTTTAAGTCAGCCCCTCAAAGGTGTCCGACGGATCGAGATGCGGCGCGCCCAGCCCGTGCTGGTGACTTTCGATGGGGAGAGCGGCTGGGTGAATTCGGCCTCCTTATGGCCGGCGAACCTGCTGCAGCAAATGGACGTCAGACTGCTTCCTGGCGACCGTCTGTGGATTGATGGGATGCCCTACCATCCCGACCAGGGCCAGCTGAAGGAAATCCCGGACCGGCTCCGCTTGGTTCGGGGATCCAGTGTGAGCATCCGACGCAGCGGCCAGCCGATTCAGATCCAAACCGCGGCGGCCACTGCGGCGGAGGCGTTGGCCGACAAGGGTCATGCGCTTTATGAAGGAGATATCTTTGAACCGGCGGCCGTCAGCGCGCCCGAGCGTGGGCAGGCTGTGGCATGGCGGCCCTCGCAGCCGGTGCGTGCCATGATTGCCGGGGAGGGTTTGTGGGCCAGGACAGCCGCGGAGACAGTGGGTGAAGCCTTGCAGCAGATGGGCATCACATTGCTGGGCTTGGATTTTGTTCAACCAGGCCTCGAATCCGACATCCCGGAGGACGACCCCATCTGGGTGACACGAGTGCGCGAAGAAGTGCTGGTGGAACTCGAGCCGGTCCCTTTCGAGACCGAGTACCAGCCGCTTTCCGAGCTTGAGCTTGACAGCAAGCGTGTTATTGAAACTGGGTCCTACGGCGTGCGGGCCGACCAAGTGCGGGTTCGTTATGAGAACGGTGAAGAAGTTCAGCGGTCCGTCGAGGGGAATTGGCTGGCACGCGAGCCTGATCCGAGGGTGATTGGCTATGGCACCGATATCGTCGTTCGAACCACGTCCACGGCGGACGGAACGATCGAGTACTGGCGGGCTGTCGAGATGTGGGCTACTTCCTACTCGCCATCCAGAGCCGGGGTTCCGGATGATTATGAATACTTCGGTATCACCGCCTCAGGAAAGCCGCTGAAGAAGGGCCTTGTGGCTATCGACCGCAGTTTGATCCCATTCGGAACACAAATGTATGTCCCAGGCTATGGCTTTGCCGAGGCGGCGGACACAGGAGGGGGCGTCAAAGGCTTGTGGATTGACCTGGGCTATGAGGATGACAATTGGGAGTCTTGGGCTCAATATGTGACAGTCTACTTCCTGACGCCGGTGCCGCCTGCCAGCAGCATCAATTACATCCTGCCATGACTGAAGGCGATCGATCGATTTTTCCCCAAGACGGACCAGCTTCGGCACGAAACTGGCGCCAATTGCTGAAGCGCCATCACATCCAGCCCGATAAAAGCCTGGGTCAGAATTTTCTTTTCCACCCGCAGTCGCTCCGCAAAGTGGTTGAGGCGGCCAATCTCCACGGTGATGAGACGGTCCTGGAAATTGGAGCCGGACTCGGCTCCCTTACCCGTATGCTTGCGCAAGAAGCCGGACGGGTAATCGCTGTGGAATTTGATCGCCGGATCATGCCGGCGTTGCGCGAGGCGGTGGCCGGCTATCCCAACGTTCAAATCGTCGCTGGCGATATCATGCAGATTCCTTTGGATGATCTGCTGGGCGATCACCGTTATCAAGTTGTCGCCAACATTCCGTATAACATTACCTCAGCCCTGCTTCGGAAGCTGATGGAAGCACAGCATCCACCTCGACAGGTTGTGCTCACGGTGCAGAAGGAGGTGGCGGAGAGGGTCGTGGCGCTGCCGGGGGAGATGAGTCTGCTTGCGCTCGGGGTGCAGATTTATGGGCGGCCACAAATTGTCGGAACCATCCCGGCTAGATCTTTTTACCCCTCGCCGCGCGTCGATTCGGCCATATTGCGAATCGATCTGCCGGAATCGGATCCTTACTCGGAGGAGATCGTCGAAGCCGTCTTCAAGCTTGCGCGCGCAGGCTTTGAGCAGCGTCGAAAACAGCTCAAGAACTCACTGGAACATGGGCTGCACTTGGACTCGGAGCAGGTCGAGGCGATGCTTGAAAATGCTGGGATTGACCCGAGGTGGCGGCCGCAGCGATTGTCAGTGCCGGAGTGGGTTGGGCTCGCCCGTCAATACCTGGCGATGATCGGCTAAAGCGCTCCCTCCTCGTGGCCGCCCGTATCGCGCCGGCTCTCAGACGATAGGCGTCGGTATTTAATCAACAGCTGCCAGACGCGAAGCGCCGCTTCGATCTGAATGCGGAAGGACATTTTGGATTGGCCGATGCGCCGGTCCTCAAAGTGAATCGGTGTCTCCACAATTCGATAGCCCAGCTTCTGTGCCAGGTAAGCCATCTCCACCTGAAACACATACCCATTCGAGCGGACGCGCTCCAGCGGCATGCCGGCTAAGGTGTGACGCCGCCAGAGTCGATATCCACCCGTGGCGTCCATGACATCCAGCCCAAGGATGGTGCGGGCGTAAAGGTTGCCGAACGAGGAGAGCATCAACCGCCCGAGTCCCCAACGCTCATCAATGCTGCCGCCCTCCACATAGCGCGAGCCCAGCACCATATCCGCTTGTTCCAGTGATTCGAACATTGTGGGTAGATAAGTGGGGGAGTGAGAGAAATCGGCATCCATCTGCCCGACGATCCCGGCGTCAGCTTCCAATGCCCACTGGAAGCCCTGAATGTAGGCGGATCCCAAGCCTAGCTTGCCCTGCCGGTGCATGACGTAGATTCGATCTGGCTGCCGCTGGCGAAGCTCCTCCGCCAGTTCGCCCGTCCCGTCCGGTGAATCATCGTCAACGATTAGGATGGAAAGGTTTTCTATGGGCAGCGCCCATAGCTCGGCGGCGAGCGCGGGTAGATTCTCCGCTTCGTTGTAGGTGGGAATGACGATGATCGCTTTTTGCGGCATGGTTTCGCTTTCTTGTTGAAAGGTAGATGGTCGACCGAGCGCAGCTATTTCAAGCGGGCGCAATGTAGCATGGGTCTTGGTTTAAGGTCAATACAAACGTCTTGGCTATAGGGCTTAAGGGTGCTCCGGTACTTGTCGGCCGGTCTCAGCTGTAAAGCGAGATTGTAATGTTGGCAGCAGCGCGATGGCGACCAGACTCAGCAAAATGATGATGCCGATACTGATGGCAACCGCAACTTCCACAGCAGGCTTAGCCTCGGAGGATTGCTCCAATGCGAGCTGGCCAATGCCAAGGCCGATGGCGGCTGCATTCCAAAGTCCGTGCAGTGCGACGGCAACAAAAAACCCAAGCGCCAGCCGGCGCCATCGCTTTTGGACGACACCTTCCGCCAACCCCCATGCGGTTAAGCCGGCAGCCAAGGCGTGCATGGAAGAGGCACCTGCCCGGGCGATGGCCATGATCAACCAACCGCTGACGGGCTGGGTCAGGAACATGGCTTCCGCAAAAGCAAATCCGGTTCCCCCAAGCGCGCCCCCAAGGAAGGCGGCGCCGGAGCTAACCTTCTGCGGGAGAAACGGCCAAATACTGGAACTC